>JADGCH010000026.1:10985-33960 GCA_015229115.1 Magnetococcales bacterium | reverse complement strand
ATAGTCACAATCAACGGTCTGATCTCGATCAGCTCAAATCAGGCTGAACAGTTACAATTGTTCAAGGATACCGTTCTGCCAGAGGAGTTTGCCAATCCGGCAGCCAAGGAGGTTTTGCGTTATCGGCAGGCCTTGCAGCTTGGCTTTGATCGGGTCCGACGGACCGGATTGATTACGCTCAACCATATCATCGAAATACAGGCTGAGTTGGAGCGTAACAACGCCGGATTTCGCAAGCTGCCGGGAACAACGCTTCAAAACAATAGGGGGGGAAACGATCTATATCCCACCACAGGATCCTGGCGAAATTGCTACGCTCATGTCTGATCTGGAACGTTTTATCAATGACACCAGTCTGTTTACGGCTGACCCCCTGATCAAAATGACGCTGATCCATCACCAGTTCGAGAGCATCCATCCCTTCTACGACGGCAATGGTCGTACCGGGCGTATTCTGAACGTGCTTTATCTAGTCAATCAGGGGCTGCTTGATTTACCGGTGCTTTATCTGAGCAGCCATATCGTTCGTGCCAAGACCGATTATTACCGTCTGCTGCAAGCTGTGCGCGACCATGATGATGCCTGGGAGGATTGGGTCCTTTACATGCTGGAAGCGGTGGAACGAACGGCCATAGCTACCCTTACCACCATTCGCGCCATCAAAACGGTGTTGCTCGATTACAAACACCGTATTCGCGCCAGATTCAGGTTCTACAGCCAGGATCTGATCAACAACCTGTTTACCCAGCCCTATACCAAGGTCGAATTTATACAGCGTGACATGAAGGTATCCAGATTGACAGCCATGAAATATCTGGATGCATTGGCCGATGACGGTTTTGTTCTGAAACAGAGGGCAGGACGAAGCAACTACTATGTCAACATTGCGCTCAATCACATTTTGACCGGTCAGCACATTCTGACCGGTCAGACGCAGGAAGGCGAGTCAGAATCTTGCATAGAACCATCCCGGCAGCGTATCATGCAGCGGGGGGCTGGAATGATAGCGATGAAGGGTAATCAACAGACATGAGTAACAGACAACCGGACAACCTGTTGGACAACCTGTGTGTCACCGCGGCACGCATGCTGGCTGTCGACATGGTGGAGCAGGCCAATTCTGGCCATCCTGGCATGCCCTTGGGGGCGGCGCCGATGGCCTATGTGCTGTGGCATCGCATCATGCGCCACAATCCGGCTAACCCATCCTGGATCGATCGTGACCGATTCATCCTGTCGCCTGGTCATGGCTCGGCCTTGCTGTACGCCCTGCTTTACCTGACGGGTTACGACCTGTCTCTCGATGATCTGAAACAGTTCCGCCAATTGGGCAGTCGCACGCCGGGTCATCCTGAACGATTGGTCACTCCGGGGGTTGAGTGCACCACCGGTCCACTGGGGCAGGGGTTGGCCATGGGTGTCGGCATGGCCCTTGCCGAACGGCGTCTGGCGGAGAGCATCAACCGCGAAGAATTTCTGCCGGTTGTCGACCATTTCATTTATGCCATTGTCTCGGATGGAGACCTGATGGAGGGTATTGCCAGCGAGGCAGCTTCCCTGGCTGGTCACCTCTGTCTTGGCAAACTGATCTACCTGTACGATGACAACCGCATCACCATTGAGGGTGGAACCCCGCTCAGTTTCAGCGAAGACACCGCCAAGCGGTTCGAGGCTTGTGAATGGCATGTGCAACGACTGGAAGATGGTGAGGATTTGGACGCCATCGAACAAGCCATCCATCGCGCCCAGGAGGAGACCGAACGCCCATCCCTGATTCTGGTGCGCACCCATATTGGCCACGGCTGTTCGCGGGCTGATAGTCCGGAAGCGCATGGGTCACCACTCGGTAAGGCCGTCATGGCAACGGCGCGGCAGTTTTACCGTTGGCCCGACACCCCCTTTCATGTGCCCGAGGAGGCGCTGCTGCACGGTCGTCAGGCGGTCGAACGGGGGCGCCACGATGAGGCTGAGTGGTGGGCCCGTATTGAGGCCATGCGCAGTTCGTTCCCGGTTGAGCTGTCCCGCTTTCTGAGCCAGGTGGCTGATTCGCGTCTGCCGCAGTGGTATGAAGATCTCGATCAGCTGCGCTTTAACCCCGATCGTCCGGTGGCAACCCGCAACGCTTCTGGTGTGGCGCTCAATGCTATTGCCAAGCGGTTGCCGACGCTGGTGGGCGGATCAGCCGATCTGTCGCCATCGACCAAAACCGAGATTTATCACAGCAAGTCGGGGGATGCGCCCGAGCGTAACCTCCATTTTGGTGTGCGTGAGCATGCCATGGCTGCCATGGCCAATGGCATGGCCCTGCATGGCGGTTTTTTGCCCTATTGCGGCACCTTTCTGGTTTTTTCCGACTACATGCGCGGGGCCATTCGTCTGTCAGCCTTGATGGGGCTGCATGTCATCTATATCCTCACCCACGATAGCGTGGCTGTGGGAGAGGATGGCCCGACCCATCAACCCATCGAGCAGATCGCCAGCTTGCGGGCCATTCCTGATCTGCTGGTGATACGGCCAGCGGATGGTTATGAAACGGCTGCTGCTTGGCGTGTTGCTGTTGCTGAGCATCGTCCGGTGGCGCTGATCCTGTCGCGTCAGGATTTGCCCCTGCTCTCTGCGTCCCAGCCTGCTGGTGTGGCCCGTGGGGCTTATATCGTTGCGGGCGAGGCAGAACCAGCCGATCTGATCCTGATCGCTACTGGCAGCGAGCTGCATCTGGCCTTGGAGGCGCGACAGCAGCTGATTCAACAGCAGATTCAGACACGGGTGGTCTCCATGCCCTGTTGGGAGCTGTTCCAGGAACAGCCGGAAAGTTATCGCCATCAGATTTTGCCTCCTGATGGGCCTCCACGGATGGCCATCGAAGCCGCTTCATCCTTTGGTTGGCATCGTTGGGTGGGTGATCGCGGCATCATCCTGTCGATCGACCATTTTGGCACCTCTGCTCCCGGTGACCAGCTGTTGCGCGAGTATGGTTTTACGGCGGCCAATATTGTGGCTAAGGCTACCGAGCTGCTGGCGCGGCAACGTTGATGTCTGCGCCATTTCTGGCATCGGACCGGGCTTTTGGGCTGTTATTTGCGGCCGTCCTGCTGGCTGTCTCCTTGTGGCCATGGCTGCATGGAGGGGAAATCCGGCTATGGGCCTTGCTGATGGCGGTGCTGTTGTTGGTTGTCAGCAGCTGGTATGCCGCCTGCCTGGCACCTCTCAACCGGTTCTGGCTCGGGATTGGACGGCAGCTACACCGTATCACCAATCCGTTGATCATGGGATTGATCTTTGGTGTACTGTTCGTACCGGTGGGTCTTTGGCGCCGTTTGTGGCGTCGTGATCCCCTCCATATCCGCTTCGACGCCCAGGTCGAAAGCTACTGGATGGATCGTGACCACCAGGATTCCAGCGTGAGGACGATGAAACAGCAATTTTAAGGAACGGGTCATGGCGGTAACAGGCGAGCGTAATGGCGTTGAATTGACCGTTGTCATTCCCGCATTCAATGAGCGGCTTAATGTTGAGCCGATGGTACAGGCCCTCGATACGGTTCTGTCGGGTGTCCGTTGGGAGGTCATCTTCGTCGATGACGATTCACCGGATGGCACGGCCGAGGCCGTGCGCCATATCGCCCAACAGGACAGCCGTGTCCGGTGTCTGCATCGTATCGACCGGCGCGGCCTTTCTTCAGCTTGTATCGAAGGGATGATGGCCAGTTCAGCACCCTGTCTGGCCGTCATGGATGCCGACTTTCAGCACGATGAGAAGCTGTTGCCGCAGATGTTGCAGCAGTTGCAGCAGAAAGAAGATCTCGATCTGGTCATTGGCAGCCGCTATATAGACGGAGGCAGTACCGGTGCATTGCCCGAGTCACGGGTTGGCATCAGCCGCTTTGCCACATGGCTGGCGCGGTTGGTGCTAGGGGTTTCCATCTCCGATCCGATGAGCGGCTTTTTCATGCTCAAGCGCACCCTGCTGATGCAGGTGATCGGGCGTCTGTCGCAGCAGGGATTCAAAATTCTGCTTGATCTTCTCACCAGTGGCGTCGAGGTGCGTTACCTTGAGCTGCCCTATGTCATGCGCAGCCGCGAGCGTGGCGAGAGCAAGCTCGACATCCTGGTCAGTGGTGAATTCCTGTTGCTGCTGCTCGACAAACGATTGGGCTACCTGCTGCCGCCCAAGTTCCTCATGTTTGTGGCTGTTGGCCTGATTGGGGCCTCGTTGCATCTGTTACTGCTGGGCCTGCTCTATCTTCATGGAAATGTGGCCTTCTGGCTGGCACAGAGTGGCGCCACGCTGCTGGCCATGACCTCCAATTTCCTGCTCAACAACCAGTTTACCTATCGTGACCGGCGTTTGCGTGGCAAGCAGTTGCTGTATGGCCTGCTGATGTTTTATCTGCTGTGCAGTCTGGGGGCTCTGATCAACATTCGCATTGCCAGCTCACTGTACGATCTGGCGTTGCCGTGGTGGCTATCGGGGTTGTTGGGTGCTGGGGTGGGGACTGTCTGGAACTATGCCATGACGTTGACCTTTACCTGGAGGAAGAAACGCCTTGCCGTTTGACTACGCCACCATTCCGGCTGGCTACTACGATGCCATTTTTCATCGTGGTCGTGGGGTGCAGAGCCAGTGGCATCGGCTCAAGTTCGCCCATTTCCGTGCTGCCATGCGGGGCTATCGGCGCCATCTCGATATCGGCTGCGGTCCGGGAACGCTGATTGGTAGCCTCGGTATTGAGCATGATAGCGTTGGCATCGATCTGGCCGCCGGACAGATCGATTATGCCACCACCCATTACGGCGCGGTCAACCGCCGCTTTCAGGTTGTGTCGGCCGATGGTCAGCTGCCTTTTGCCGATGGGTCGTTTGATGTCATCACGCTGGTCGAGTTGATTGAGCATCTGCCGGAACAGGAGATCATGCCGCTGTTGTCCCAGGCAGTACGGCTATTGCGCCCGGGAGGGCGTCTGCTGATCTCGACGCCCGACTATGGCAGTCTTTGGCCGCTGATCGAAGCCTTGGTCAACCATCTGGGGCCGGTGGACTACAGCGAACAGCATATCACCCGTTTTAACCGGGCGCGTCTGTCGGGTTTGCTGATGCAGATTCCCGCTCTATCGGTTGAAGGGGTGGCACGCTATATGGGTCTGGCTCCTTTTCTGGCCGCTGTCTCCTGGCAGGGGTCGCAGCGTTTGTCTGACTGGCAACTGCCGACCTGGATGGATGGGCGTTTCGGACTGCTGCTGTTTGCCATAGCTGTTAAAAAATAAGGGTAGGAGCGACGATGTCTTTTTTATCAGAATTATGGGCCTTCCTCAAAGTACGCAAGAAGTTCTGGATGCTGCCCATTCTGCTGGTCATGGCCATGCTGGCTGGCCTGATCCTGCTGACCGAAGGATCGGTACTGGCACCGTTCATCTACACCATGTTTTAAGCCTGTGTGAGTCGGGAACGATCATGGTGACAGTGGAGTTGTCGGAAGAGTTTGAGCAGGGTTTTTCAGTACTTTCCCATGAAACAGGAAGGTCTGTTGGTGACCTGATTCACGATGCGCTGGAGTGTTTTCTGGAAGAATGGCAAGACAAGCAGGATGCGATTTTGGCAGATCGTCTGTTACAGGAATTTGAAGAGAGCGGCGAGTCAGGTATTCCATTTGAAGAATTGCTGAAAGAGTCTGGTTTTACGTTGGACGATATCAGATGAGCTATGCCATTTTATGGAAGGGCAGTGCTAGGCGACAGATATTGCAATTGGACCGGTTAACCCAGAAATGCATCTATCACGAAATTTACAAGTTGGGTGAAACTCCCCGTCCGGCTGGATGCCTGAAAATGGGAGGAACAAGGGATGTGTGGCGAATTGTTATTGGAAGTTACCGGGTTTTGTACGCCATTATGGATGATAAACTGGTTATCTTAGTATTGAAAGTTGGCCATAGGCGCGAGGTTTATCGATGAGCACACGCATTCTTGGCCTATCGGCCTTCTATCACGATAGTGCCGCTGCCCTGGTCGTTGATGGTGCCATTGTGGCCGCAGCCCAGGAGGAACGGTTCAGCCGCAAGAAGCACGATGCCGGTTTTCCGGCTCAGGCGATCGATTTCTGTTTGCATCAGGCCGGGGTGGCGCTGTCCGATATCGATCATGTCGTCTTTTACGATAAACCTTTTCTCAAATTCGAGCGGCTGTTGGAAACCTGGTTCACCTTTGCGCCGCGTGGTTTTAGCGCCTTTCGTCAGGCCATGCCGCTGTGGATCAAGGAGAAGCTGTTTCAGAAGAAGATCATTCTCGGCGCCTTGCAGCAACAATCATCGCAGCCGTTCGATGCCAGCCGGTTGCTGTTTGCCGAGCATCACCAGAGCCATGCCGCCAGCGCTTTCTATCCTTCCCCCTTTGATAAGGCAGCCATTTTGACCATGGATGGGGTGGGTGAGTGGGCCACCACCTCCATGGGCATCGGTGATGGTCACCGGTTGCAGGTCATGAAGGAGATCCACTTTCCCCATTCGTTGGGGCTTCTCTATTCGGCTTTTACCTATTATACCGGTTTTCGCGTCAATTCAGGCGAATACAAAGTGATGGGGTTAGCCCCTTATGGCGAACCGCGTTATGTCCGTGCCATTTACGACCACCTCATTGATGTCAAGGAGGATGGTTCCTTTCGCCTTAACATGGATTATTTTGACTACTGTACCGGTTTGACCATGACCAACCAGTCGTTTGATCGTCTTTTTGGTGCTCCGCCGCGTCAGCCGGAACAGCCGCTGGAGCAGCGTCACATGGATCTGGCCGCTTCCATTCAGCAGGTCACCGAACAGGTGGTGGTGCGTATGGCCCGTGCCCTGGCGGCTGAGACCGGTATGGAAAACCTCTGTCTGGCCGGCGGGGTGGCCCTCAACTGCGTTGCCAACGGCAAACTGTTGCGCGATGGCTGTTTCAAACGGTTATGGGTCCAGCCTGCGGCAGGCGATGCCGGTGGTGCGTTGGGAGCGGCTCTGGCGGCATGGCACGATCATCTGGATCAGCCGCGTAGCGTGGCAGCCCATCGGCTTGATGCCATGCAGGGTTCCTATCTCGGGCCGGAATTTACCCAGCAGGCTATAGAGCAGCAGTTGACCACTGCCGGGGCGCATTTTCGGGTGTTGGATGATGACGCGTTGCTGGAGGCCTGCGTCGGGGCACTGACAGCGGGCAAGGCGCTTGGCTGGTTTCAGGGACGCATGGAATTTGGTCCACGTGCCTTGGGGGCTCGTTCCATCCTCGGTGATCCCCGTTCACCCACCATGCAGTCGACGCTCAACCTCAAGGTCAAGTTTCGGGAGTCGTTCCGCCCCTTTGCACCATCGGTGTTGCGCGAGGACGTGGCGCAGTGGTTCGATCTTGATGCGGACAGCCCCTACATGCTGCTGGTCGACAACGTCAGGCAGGAACGCCGCCGCGCCATGACCGAGGCGGAACAGCAGCTGTTTGGCATCGACAAGCTCCATGTGCCTCGCTCGGATATTCCGGCCGTGACCCATGTCGATTATTCGGCGCGCATCCAGACGGTTCATCGCGACACCAATCCACGCTATCACGCCCTGATCAGCCGGTTTAAGCAGCATACCGGTTGCAGTGTGCTGGTCAACACCAGCTTCAACGTGCGTGGTGAACCGATTGTTGCCACGCCGGAACAGGCTTTTCAGCGTTTCATGCGCACCGGTATCGAGACGCTGGCTGTTGGCAACTGCTTTATGGATAAGGAAGATCAGGATCCAGCCCTGCAACAGTGTGACGAGATGAACTTCGATCCGGATTGATCAACCATGAAGACGCTGCCAGGGTTGCTACGGCAACCGTCGACCATTCCTCTGTCAACAGCCTGGTATCTTTTCGAGCTGGGGCAATATTACGGCAAGCAGGGTCTTTATATCCACCAGTCACCGCAGCGGCTCAAATCGCTGCGTGAACACGCCCTGATTGAAAGCAGTGTCTGTTCCAACCGTATCGAAGGGATTGCGGTCGAGCCTAGCCGTGTTCGTACTGTACTGGCGACGCAGGTGCCGCTATTTCACGATCGCAACGAAGAAGAACTACGCGGTTATCGTGATGCACTGACCTGGATTCATCATCACGCCGACACGTTGTCATTGGACGAAGCAACCGTCCAACATCTTCATGCCATGACACGTGGTCAGATGTTGGCACTGGCAGCCTTCAATCTCGATTTTCTCTGCATTCATCCCTTTCGTGACGGCAACGGCCGGGTATCGCGTCTGCTCTGGCTGTTGCAGAGCGATCAGCTTGGTTATCAGGTTGGACGCTATATCAGTCTGGAGCGGCTGGTAGAGCAAAACAAGGATCGTTACTACGAGACGCTGGAGCAGAGTTCGCAGGGCTGGCATGATGGCAAACATGACCCTTGGCCCTACATCAACTATGTGCTCTCCATCATGAAACTGGCTTATCATGAATTTTTCGAGCGAGTTGGAGACATTGAGGCGCCAAGGGGATCAAAACGCGATCTAGTGCTGGCTGGTGTAGCCCATTTCTCAATCGGTAGCGGTTTTACGCTTGGCGACCTTGAAAGCCGTTGTCCGGGTGTCAGTCGCGACATGGTGCGCCATGTGTTGCGCGAGCAGCAAACCACCGGGATCGTGGCGTGTCACGGTCGTGGCCCGGCAGCCCGTTGGTACCGGAAGAGGTAATGACTCTTGAGTAAGGGTAATCATGAGGGTAAGAGTGGTACGATATTATCCAGTAGGGCAAGGGGACACGAGGGGATTGAGTGAACACAACTTTTGTACCTCATTTTAGTCCCAATATGGAGGTGCAGATCTCCAATACGGAACGTAACGCGCTGTTGACGATCCAGGAAATCGTTCGCAATAGCCATCCGGGGTACGTTTATCTTGAAGTTGGCTCTTATCTGGGAGGAACACTCTATCCCCATCTCGCTGACCCAGCTTGCCAGCAGATCTACTCCGTTGACCTGAGGCCCGCATCTCAGGCCGATGAGAGAGGTCGGCTCTTTCGATACGAGAGCTCGTCAACCGATCGGATGCGAACCATCCTGAGCCAGCAGCTTTCAACAGAATCGATGAGCAAGCTGACGACCTTCGATGCTGATCTGGCCGATGTTTCGTCAGATCAGATCGGTAGATTGTGCGACCTCATTTTTATAGATGCAGAGCACACCAATCGTGCTGCCTTTCGCGATTTCCTCAATGCCTACCCCTACGCAAAAGCCGATGTTATCATCATGTTCCACGATGCCAATCTCATATTTGACGCGTTGGAAAACGTTGAATCATGGTTAATCAGTAAGAAAATCAAATACGACTCTTTCGTCATTCCGGATAATCTGTTTGTCATTGTTATGGGTATATTTATTGAGTTAGGTACGCCTATATTTTCACAACTTGAATTTGACAAGAAAACCTATTTTCATGTTGCCAGACAAACACTGCAAGACTACCACGGGGTGAGGGCTCTGAGACTGTACGCCTCCTGGTGTCTAATCCACGGATACCGGAGACAGGCGGCCAGGATCCACCAATACGCCTTGAGATATACCACGCTCAATAGGACAAACATGCTTGAATGGGTGGGGGATACCCATCATGACAAGCAGGTGTTTGACAAAATAGAGCGTTTTACTGTCAACAAACAAGCGGTCTCTGACAGTCATGGCCCCATCGACAGGTTGCGCAACAGGCTGGCTATGGTGCTGCTTGGATGGCTGGAGCGGCTGCTCCGATAGGGAGGGCCTGTCTGATCCTCTTGCCTTATGGCGGAACACCCTGTAGAGTGTCAAAACAGTGTCAACGATCATCATCGAGGGAGAGGCAACCATGGTGTGGCTCAATCTGATTCCCATAGCCCTGCTGGCGTGGTTTGTTTATCGTGCCTGGAGTCAGGCACAGCAGTCTGATCATGCCGATCATTATTTTCAGGTTAACAAAAACATGACTGGACAGAAGTTCTGTAACTGGTTTGGTATCCCTAAGCAACCGTCGTGACGGGGGGTGAGATGGTCAGAAAGCGCATCGGGGTGGTGTTGTCCGGTTGTGGCGTTTATGATGGCTCGGAGATTTATGAAGCAGTTTTGACGCTATTTTTTCTTGATCGGGCCGGAGCGGAGGCTATTTGCATGGCCCCTGATATCGTCCAGACGCGCGTGATTAACCACAGGACCGGTGAGGAGACCGGTGAACAGCGCCAAGTGCTGCTGGAGTCGGCCCGTTTAGCCCGTGGCAAGATTCGGGCGCTGGCTGAGGTGTCCGTGGATGAACTGGATGGCCTGATTCTGCCGGGTGGGTTCGGAGCGGCCCATAACCTCTCCAACCTTGCTACGGATGGGGCCAAGGCTCGGGTCATACCGGAACTGGTCCATTTACTTCAGGCCGTTCATCGGGCTCACAAGCCCATCGGTGCCATCTGTATTGCCCCAGCCGTTGTCGCCAGGATATTGGCTGATCAGGGTGTTACGGTTACCATTGGCCACGATGCGGCGACGGCAGAGGTGATCCGCCAAACCGGCAACAACCATCAGCAGAGCCGGGCTGATGAAATCGTTATCGACGAGGCCAACCGTATGATTACTACGGCGGCCTACATGTGCGCCTCTTCAATCAGCGAGACCGGTGCCGGTATCGAAAAGCTGGTGGCAGCGGTGGTCCAACGGGCATGACGGCGCGGTTGATCTATGCCGACAGCGAGCGGTCGGCTGATCTTTATTACGCTGTTGGCCTCTTCATTCCAGATCCTTTTCTTTTTGTACAGGACTTGAGTGGCAGGCGTCACATGGTGGTCTCGGTGCTGGAGTTCAATCGCGCTTGTCGATTGGCACGGGTCGACCAGGTCCACGAACTGGAGTCGCTGAAGCGCCGCTACCAGCAGCAACAGGGGCACGAACCCGCTGGAAATGCCGATTGGATGGCATGGTTTCTGCTTGAACTGGACATCACTACGGTTATGGCGCCCGCTGATTTTCCGCTGTTGCTGGCTGATCAGCTGCGTCGGTTGGGTGTGGTTGTGACACCCTGTGATGGCTTGTTCTGGCCGCAGCGTGCCTGCAAGACAGAGGAAGAAGTAAGCCTCATTGAGGACGCGCTGCACTTGACAGCTGTTGCGATGGCATCTGGAATCGACCTGATTCGTGCTGCGGCTATCGGATCCGATGGTTGGCTCTACCTAGATGGTCAACAGCTGACCAGTGAACGGGTACGCGGTGAAATTGACGCCATGCTGGCCCGTATGGGTGCTGAGGCCAGTCATACCATTGTTTGTGGCGGACTTTTGTCGGCCGATCCGCATGAATCCGGTCATGGTCCGTTGGCGGCGCATAGCCCGATTATCCTGGACGTCTTTCCCCGTGTCGGGCGCAGTGGCTATTGGGGAGATATGACGCGGACGGTGTGTCGGGGTGAGGCCCCGCAGCGACTGAAAGCCATGTGGCAGGCGGTACGGGTTGGTCAGCAGCTGGCGTTTGGACTGATCGCGTCGGGATGCTCCGGGCGTCAGATCCATGATGCCGTCACCGAATCGATGGCCAGCGCTGGATTTTCAACCGGTATCACGGCAGAAGGGGTTCATTTTGGCTTCATCCATGGTACCGGACATGGTCTTGGCTTGGAGATCCACGAGGCACCCCGCATTGGTATGCGCGATGCCAGACTGGAGCAAGGACACGTAGTGACAGTGGAACCCGGACTCTATTATCCCGATATCGGTGGGGTCCGTCTGGAAGATGTGGTGCTGGTTACAGCCGATGGCTGTCGCCTTCTGACTCCCTGTTTGACTCAACTTCCCAAGGAACTGGAACTATGACTGGATTGACTGGAACGATTCGCGGCCGTTTGCTGCCGACATTTGGTCCTCCGCCACAGGGGGGTGGGGTGGCGGTCCGTAGCAGGCCTGCGACCAAGTCACCTGCCTCGCCACCGACTTCCTCCAGTCGGGAACAGCAGATTTTTTTCATCGCTGGTGGAATTATTTTGACGCTGATTCTGGTGTTGACGGTTTTTAACATGTTCCAGCAGGATGGTCGGGAAAGGGATCTGCTCAGTGGGGTTGTCAAACAGGCCCCCCCAGCGGTTGTTGAGCCTTCCTATCGTCCTATGCAGGCGACCTCTGAGGTTCGTGATACGACAGTAACTGACAACAGTAGCCACGGCAGTCAGATTTCCTCCCAGGATAAACTGATCGGCAACTGGGAACATCCGGCAGCCATGACAGCTCCGTTGCCAAGAAACGCTAAGGCTCCGGTAGCGCTGGATCGTCCGGCACCCGTATTCATGCACAGCTACGATATCCAGACCATGGAACCGGTCAAACCAGCGCCGGCTGCGGAACCGGTCAAACCAGCTCCGTCATCGTCGTTCCCAGCACCGGCCCTGAAGCAGCAGGCCATGGCCACTGCAACGGCAGTCGATACGCTCATCTCCACAACAGAAAGTGCGGCTGCTCAGCCGATTCCTGCTGCTGGTGCTGCCACCGATAGCCAGGTCGAACAACCGGCTAAAACAGTTGACGGCTTTACTGTTCAGTTTGGTTCCTATTCGGATACCGCCAATGCTGGCAAGATGGTGCAGCGGCTGTCCCAGTTAGCCCTTAATGGTAAGCCGGTTCATGCCTACCAGAGTCCTGTGGTAGCTGAGCAGGGACGTACCTACTATCGGGTTCGGGTGGGTCCTTTTACCACTTACGATGAAGCCGATCGTGCTGGACGGTTTCTGCAACAGAAGTCGGGACACGCCGCCAGAGTGGTGCAACCGGGTCGGTAGGCAAGAAGGGTGACCGCTCTTCGGTTGGAACAACTTTGTTTTGGCTACGGTCGGTCACTGTTATTGCGGGGAGTTGACTTGTCCTTGCAGCAGGGAGAGTGTCTGATTCTGTTCGGTTCGAACGGTTCAGGCAAGTCTACCCTGCTGGCCATTCTGGCAACTCTGCTGCGGCCACGTAGTGGTCTTTATCGACTTCATGATCTTGATCCCCAGCAGCATGGTGAGGAACTGAGGCGCCAGTTGCTCTATCTGGGCCACTACCTTCATCTGTACGGTCATCTGACCGCCCTGGAGAATCTGCTTTTCTTCGCTGAGTTACGCACCCTGCCTGTGACGCGACAGCAGTTGTTGTCAGTACTGGACACCGTTGGGTTGGGCCATTGTATCGACCGGTCAACCCGGTTTTTTTCTGCCGGTATGCGCAAGAGGCTGGCACTGGCGCGTGTATTATTATTTCAGCCTGCCCTGTGGTTACTGGATGAACCTTATTCGGCTCTTGACCAGGCTGGGGTCGAATGGTTGAATCGGCTGTTGCAGGACTATCTCTCTCAGGGTGGCATGGTCATTATGGCTACCCATGACCCGGATCGGGTATCACAATTGCCTTCACGTACCATGCAGCTGCAGGATGGGCTGCTCCATTGACAGCCTTATTGCGAGTGATCTACCGCATTGCCTGGAAGGATCTGCTGGGGGACATGCGCCATCGTTCGGCGCTGGTGGCCATGCTGTTTTTCATGGTGGCAACCCTGATCCTGTTTCAGGCCGCTTTTGAACCAGATCGGCGTCAGGCGCTGCAGTTGCTGCCCGGGCTGCTCTGGGTGACAGCACTGTTCAGCAGCATGCTGGGATTGGGGCGGGTTTTCCAGGCCGAGGACGAAGATGGGGCCTTGGAGGGCCTGTTGTTGGCACCGATTCCGCGCGGGGCTATCTTTCTGGGTAAATGGTGCAGTAATTTACTGCTGACGGTCATGATCGAAACCGCGCTGGTACCTCTGACGCTGATCCTGTTCAACGTGGATCGCTGGGCCGATTTGGGCGCTATGTTGGCCATCCTGTGGCTGGGAACGCTGGGTCTGACGGGATTGGGTGTGCTGCTGGCGGCGATGACCCAGCGGGCGCGGGCGCGCGAGAGCTTGCTGGCATTGCTGTTGTTGCCTCTGGTGACGCCACTGCTGATTGCCGGTGTGCAGGCTATGGCAGCCTTGCTGCAGCACGACCTGCTATCGGCATGGCCATGGTTGCAACTGATGCTGGTGTTCGATCTGGTCTATCTTGCCGTAACGCCTTGGGCTTTCGGCTGGCTGATGCAGGATTGACGCCGCCTGGAAAAAAGGGTATCTTGGCCGTGGCTGGTTTCCCTCTTCCATAACAGGAGTGCTCATTGATCCCCCCCCCCATTTCTCCCCCCCTCCGCTTTTCCCGTTGGGTTGACTGGTTGCAGCGAGGAGCGGCGTGGGTAACGGTTGCCTTGCTGGCCTGTGGTCTGTGGCTGGTGATGGCGGCTCCTCCTGACTTCCAGCAGGGGATCACGGTGCGCATCATGTATGTTCATGTTCCGTCCGCCAAGATGGCGCTGCTGGTCTATCTGGTGTTGACGCTGGCCAGTCTGCTTTTTTTGTGGCGCGGCTATGACTGGGCTGATCGGGTGGTGGAAGCGGCGGTGCCGGTTGGAGCAGCTTTTACAGCGGTGACTCTGGTAACGGGTTCGATCTGGGGCAAACCCATGTGGGGTGCCTGGTGGGCCTGGGATGCGCGTCTTACTTCCATGCTGGTACTGCTGATCATCTATGGAGGTCTGGCGGCGCTACGTTCCTCTTTCGACGATGGTCGACGGGCGGCCCGTACCACGGCGGTGATGGTGCTGGTAGGAGCTGTTGATCTACCGATCATCCACTACTCGGTGCAGTGGTGGCGTACCCTGCATCAGCCCGCTTCTTTTAATGGTCCGGCCGCTTCTTCCATTGCTGCACCGCTGTTGTGGCCGCTGCTGGTGATGTCGGCGGCTTTTCTGGCACTGGCCTGTTATATGGTGCTGCTGAAGTTCCGACTGGTAACTCTGCAGCGGCATCTGGAGCAGATCGAATCACCATGATGACCGATCCCGATTCTTATCAGAACTATGTCTGGGCCGCCTATGGTTTTGCCCTGCTATTATATGGTGGTCTAATTCTGCTGTGGCGTTGGCGTTATCGTCGTGGTCAACAGCAATTGCAACGGAAGCCACATTATGACGACTACGCGGCGTAATCGACTGTTGCTCTTGACAACGTTAATCCTGGTCGGCGGTGCCTTGCTGACTTTGGTGCTGACCTCATTCACCGATAATCTGGTCTATTTCCAGACGCCGAGCGAGATTCTGGCTTCGGCCCAGCGCTTTGATGGTCGTAAGGTGCGTATTGGTGGCATGGTGCGTACCGGTTCGCTAGTCAAGGAAGAAGGGACCCTGCTGATTCGCTTTGTAGTGACCGATGATCGTGCTGAAGTGGCAGTGCGTCATCAGGGTCTGCCCCCCAGCCTGTTTCGTGAGGGGCAGGGGGTGATTGTTGAGGGAATCTGGCAAGCGGGTAGCCGTGAGTTTAGTGCCGATACCATCTTGGCCAAGCATTCGGAGGATTACGTACCCGTGGAGATGAGCGAGCAGGGATTGGCCAAGTCGCGCGAGTCGTTGTTGAAGACGCTGCGATGAATGAATGGATTGAATGGGGCCATTTTGCCGCTGTAACGGCGCTGTTGCTGGCTGGGGTGCAGTCGGTGGCTGCAGCCTGGGGGGGATGGCGTCAGCAGGTGGTCTGGATTGAGGTGTCGCGGCGCTCGGCCTTGATGGTTTGGCTGTTGTTGACGCTGGCCATGGTGACTCTGATCAATGCCTTTCTACAACATGATTTTTCGGTGCGTTATGTGGCCGAGCATTCATCACGGGCGCTGCCGCTGTTCTATCTGGCAACCGCCTTGTGGGGCGGCCATGAAGGGTCGTTGTTCCTGTGGGCGTGGTTATTGGCCTTTTTTGTGGTCATTGCCATCTGGCATCGGGGCTCCTTACGGGTACAATCCTTGCCGTTACCATCCCTGGCAGCCTTGCTGGCCATTCTTGGATTGGTTGTCGTCGGATTTTTGCTGCTGATTCTGTTGCTCTCCAGTCCGTTCGAACGTCTCTGGCCACCACCGGCTGATGGTCGCGATCTGAATCCACTGTTGCAGGATCCCGGCATGGTCTTCCATCCGCCGTTTCTTTACATGGGTTATGTTGGTTTTGCCATTCCCTACGCTTTCGCCATGGCCACACTGTTCACCGGCCAGCTGTCGGATGACTGGGTGGTCATGACCCGTCGTTGGGTGCTTTTTGCTTGGGTCATGTTGACCACTGGGATTGTTTTTGGTGCCTATTGGGCCTATTACGAGCTGGGTTGGGGTGGCTACTGGGCCTGGGATCCGGTTGAGAACGCTTCCTTTATGCCATGGCTGACGGCCACGGCCCTGATCCATTCCATGATGGTGCAGGAGCGGCGCCACATCTTCAGAACCTGGAACCTGTTCCTCGTCATCACCACCTTTGCCTTGGCGCTGTTGGGTACCTTTCTGGTTCGCTCCGGTGTGTTATCGTCGGTGCACGCTTTTGCCACCGATCCCGGCCGGGGAGTTTACCTGCTGGCCTTCATGACCGTGGTGCTGTTGGGTTCCTTTGGCATGTTGGTAACCCGTTCAGACCGTCTCCATGCTGCGGTGCGGATGCAGAGTCTGGTTTGTCGTGAGAGCGCCTTTCTGTTCAATAATCTGTTTCTGGTGGCTGCTGCTGCCACGGTACTGTTGGGAACGCTCTATCCTCTGGCCGTTGAAACCTTGACCGATAGCAAGGTTTCTGTGGGTGCTCCCTATTTCAACAAGGTTTTTGTGCCGATTATGCTGGCGGTGTTGCTGTTGATGGGCGTGGGGCCATCCATCCCCTGGCGTCATGCGTCACGAGTGCATTTAAGGCGTCATTTTGCTGCTCCACTCCTTGTGGCCGTGGCCAGCATACCACTGGCTTGGGGGCTATGGCAGGTCGATCATGTTTATGGGGTGTTGTCGATTGCACTGATTCTGTTCGTGGCCGTAGCTCATGGTCACGATGTCGTTCGATGCTACTGGCGTAGCACGGTTTCCATGATCACGATGGTCATGCGTAACAGACGCCGTTATGGTGGATTGCTGACGCATCTGGGAGTGCTGGTACTGGTGTCCGGACTGGTTGGGTCGGGGCTGTTTCGGCAGGAACGTGATCTGGTCATGCGTCCGGGAGATAGTACCCAAATTGGTTCCTGGCAACTCACCTTCGACACCTTGACGCATCGTGCCCAGCATAATTGGCAAGCCGAGGAAGGGCGTTTCAGCGCCAAACGTGCTGGCGAGGACCGGGTTGTGGTGCTGCAGCCACAAAAAAGGAGTTATCAGCGCACTTCACAACCGACTACCGAGGCAGCCATCCATTCCAGCTGGCGCGAGGATCTCTATCTGGTGCTGGGTGACCCGGCTGGTGATGATGGGGCATGGACCATCCGCCTCTACCTCAACCCACTGGTGGTCTGGATCTGGTGGGGGGCCGGCGTGATGGCTCTGGGCGTTGGTCTATCGTTACTCGACCAGCGGGGCCATCAACCAGTAAAGGATTGAGGCCACCACGGCTGAACTCGGGATGGTGATGATCCAGGTCAGGACGATCTCGGCCGCCATGCTCCAGCGGATGCGCTTGGGCCGTTCGGCGGCGCCGATGCCCAGGATGGTCGAACTGACCACATGCGTGGTGGACACCGGGGCACCAAAGTGGGAGGCCCCAAGCACCACCAGACCGGAAGCCAGCTGTGATTCCATGGCATGGACCGGACGGATTTTATAAATGCCGAAGGCCAGCGTTTTGACGATGCGCCAGCCACCAAACAGGGTTCCCAGGGTGATCATGATGGCCGACAGGATCATGACCCAGGTCGGTACATAAAAATGGCTGGTCAAACCGTTGAGCATCAGTACCATGGCAATAATGCCCATGCTTTTTTGGGCGTCGTTGGTGCCGTGTGCGTAGGAGAGACCAGCCGTGGTAATGTATTGTGACCATCTTAGGTATTTATTGACCGAGTGTGAGTTGATCAAGGTTAGAATGAAATAGGCCACTTTATAAACGGCGAAGCCGACCAAGCCACCGAGGATGGGAGAAAGAACCAGCGATGCCAGTACCTTGGTAAAGCCAACCATTTTTCCGGTGGTCAACAGGGCTGTGACGCCCCACAGCACGTAGTCGGATCCGGTGGCAGCCAAGGTAGCCCCTACCAGACCGCCGACCAGCGCGTGTGACGAGGAGGAAGGCAACCCAAACCACCAGGTCATCAGATTCCAGCTGCTGGCAGCCAGGACCGCTGTCAGGATGATGGCTGTCGATACAACCGGCAGCAGATGATCGACGGTGACGATCTTGCCAATGGTGTTGGCAACGGCCGTACCGCCCAGCAGTGGCCCAATCATGGTGAACAGACTGACGACCAGGACGGCCCTGGCAGGGCTCATGGCGCTGCAGGCCACCACGGAGGCAGTCATGTTGGAGGCGTCATGGAAGCCATTGGTAAAGTCAAAGGCAAGGACCGCTACAATGGTCAGTATTGCCAGAATCAGGGCTAGGTCAATGGTCATGTCGGTCCTCCAGAGTCTTACCAAGAACGGAACAGTGGTTGATGTTATCAGATTGGTAACGAATGGACAAGCTGGGCTGGTCGTGCGATAATCCGGCCGCCATCGTGCAGGATGGCCATAACAAAATTCTATCGGAGTTGACGCAATTCATGAGGCCATTACGATTCAAATCACTGTTGACATGGGGACTGGCACTTATACTTACACTGATGGTCGGTCTTTTTATCGGTCAGGCCCAGGCTGGGACGGACCAGAATCTCTCTACTACAAAAGGGGCAAAGCCAATGGTTCTTCTTTCGACTTCACTGGGCGATATCAAGATTGCCCTGGATGCTGACAAGGCTCCGGTGACGGTGGATAATTTCCTCTCCTATGTCAATGAGGGGTTTTATAACGGTACCGTGTTTCATCGTGTCATTCGTGGTTTCATGATCCAGGGCGGAGGCATGGAGGCCAATCTGATGCCGAAAAAAACCAAGGCTCCCATCAAGAACGAAGCCAATAATGGTTTGCGTAACCTGCGTGGTACTCTGGCTATGGCCCGTACTCAGGATGTCAACAGTGCCACGGCCCAGTTTTTTATCAATCTGGTGGATAACGCCTTCCTTGATCATGGCGGCAGGGATTTCGGCTATGCCGTATTCGGTCAGGTGGTTGAGGGGATGGATATTGTCGATCGTATTGCGGCTGTTCCGACTGGTGACCGTGGTGCCCACCAGAATGTTCCCCTGCAGTCGATCAGCATTGTGTCAGCGACCGTGATTAAATAGAACGAAGGGAGTGTTAGCGCATGGCCACCACCCGAACCACACAGCAGACTGTCACGCTGTCGACATCGCTGGGCCCTATCACGATTACCCTGGATGGTGACAAGGCACCGGTCACGGTGGCCAACTTCCTCTCTTACGTCAACAGCAGTTTTTATAGTGGTACGATTTTTCATCGTGTCATTCCCGGTTTCATGATTCAGGGGGGTGGTTTTACCGCCTCCATGGCCCAGAAGCAGACTCTGGCCGCTATCACCAGTGAGGCTAGTAACGGGCTGAGCAATCTGCGTGGCACCCTTGCCATGGCGCGCACCTCGGATCCCAACAGTGCCACAGCGCAGTTTTTTATCAACCTGGAAGACAACACCCGTCTTGATTACAGCAACTCAAACGATGGATACACTGTTTTTGGCCGTGTTTCCAGTGGCATGGAGATTGTTGATCGTATTGCCGAGGTCACTACGGGCAATGTGGTAGGTTACAGTGACGTGCCGTTGCAGCCGGTCATGATCGCATCAGCCAATCCGGTGCTTGATCTGGCAGCCGCCGATGACAGTGGCAGTTCCAGTCAGGACAATATCACCAGACAGACCAGTAGTCTGACCATTAGCGGTAGTGGTCAGAAGGGGACCACCCTGACGTTGTTCGATGATGTCAACAACAACGGCGTTGTAGACAGCAGTGAAGCTCTGGCGACCGTGGCTGTCACTGGCAGCAGCTGGAGCAAGGATATCGCCCTTAAGGCAGGCAGTCATGCCATCCGGTCTATCGTCAGCGGTAGCAGCGGCAGCGCATCCATGCCACTGATTATAACCATCGATACCACGGCGCCAGCAGCACCGTCGCTGCCCGATCTTGACTCGGCTGATGACGACGGTAGCTCCTACAAGGATAACATAACCAGTAAAAAGACTGGTCTTAATTTCAGTGGTCTGGCTGACTTTGGTGCCCCAGTCACCCTGTTTGTCGACAAAAACGGCAATGGCAAGTTCGAGAGCAGTGACAAGACACTGACGACACTGCCGGTCAATGCGCCCAGTGGAGTAGGTCAGTGGCGTTCAGCTGACCTGGCCTTGGCCATCGGTAGCTACAGCATCCGTTCCGTTCAGACCGATATGGCTGGCAACGTCAGTGCAGCCTCCAGTCCGCTCAATCTGTCGATTGTCTCCGGCCCTAAACGGGCTGATCTGCCCTTGCTATCGTTTGCGGGGTAGAGGCGACCATAACGGCCGCCTCGGCTGATCGCTACAGCGCGTCAGGAACAACGACATCCGGAGACATATGATCCGGATTGAGAATCTGCTTGACGTGCTCACGCACCCAGATGTTGAGAGGGTCGCGGTCGGTGCGGGGATGCCAAGCCATGGCAATGCGCAGCGGAGCAGACCGGACCGGCAGCTTGGCCCATTCGATTTCCATGTTCTGTGCCAGATAAACAGCGGTGCAGCTCGGAACCAAGGCCATGACATCGCTGTCGGCTACCATGGTTGGGATGGTAGAGAAGCTGTTCAACCGTGCGACAACCTGCCGCTTGTAGCCCATCTCCGCCAAGGACTCATCCACAACGGTCGATTCCATGCCGCGCGGATAATAATGGACATAACGGGCCGCCAGCATGGCATCCAGGGTGAAGCCATCTTCCTGTACCAGTGGATGGTCACGACGGAAGATGCAGACATAGCTGATGTTGAAAAGCCTGTGTAACAGCACCTTCACAGGAACCCACTGAAAACGGCTCAGCACCAGATCAACCCGTCCCTGTTCCAGAAAAACCACATCATCGGTTCCTCCGGTGTCGATCAGTTCAATGGCAATGCCAGGGGCCTGTTGGGCCAGCAGGTTGATCAGGGGCGTCAGCAGCATGGTGGCTGCATAATCGACCATACCGATCCGCAGGGTGTGCTGCGCTTGGGAAGGATCGAAATGATTGACCGCCAAGGCGCGTTGCGCGTAGTACAGCGCATTGCGCACCACTTGGTGCAGTTCCAGAGCCCGTGCCGTAGGCTCCATGCGATGGCCTTTTTTGATAAACAGCGGATCGTCGAAGATCTCACGCAGGCGGCGCAGGGTGTTGCTCATGGCAGCCTGGGTGATCCCAAGTGTGCGTCCGGCGCGCGTTACCCCATTCTCGGTCATGAGAGAATCGAATGCTACCAGGAGATTGATATCCATTTTGCTGAGGGGATGGTGCATAGTTCTTCCCTTGTCCTAAATGTTGTTGACCAGTGTTCCGGGACCAATATGACTGGTCATCAGATCATCCACCTGACGCCGCAACCAGATATAAGCCGGTGTCCGGTCGGTGCGTCGGTGCCACAACATGCCCACCGGCATAGCCGGAATATCGAAGGGTACCGGAGCTGTTACTAGGTCAAAATTCTTGACCATGGTCTGCGCCGTTACCGTCGGGAGAGTCGCTACCAGCCCGCAGTCCTTGAGCAGAAACGGCAGCATGCCGAAAGTTGTCAGATGGGCGACGATGTTGCGGGTATGTCCCAGATCAGCCAGCGTATCATCGACAACCGACTGGGTCACAAAACCGGCCGGTGTAAACTGGACATGACGCATCGACAGATATTTCTTCATGTCGATCTTGTTGTTCTGCAACAGGGGATGGCCACGATTGAACAGACAGGTGAAAGTCATCGGGAAAACATAGTGGGGCGATACCGAGAAACTGTGGTTTTGAACCCGGGTGATAATCAGGTCGGCAATACCACTTTCCAGACCATCAAGTGGATTGGAGAAATCGACATCAACCAGCTCCAGGATGGTCTCAGGAGCATTTTTCTTGAGCAGCTGCAGCAGGGGAGGCAGCAGCACCATGGCTACCTCATCGTCGATGGCAATGCGAAACATGTGGCGCGCTGTCGCGGCCTCGAATTTTCCCTGGCTGAAAGCCTGATAGATGTAAAACAGGGCCTGATCGATCTGGGCCGCCACTTCCAGGGCTCGTGCCGTTGGTTCCATACGGTGGCCGCTTTTGATGAACAGTGGGTCGTTGAAGGTGTCGCGCAGGCGGCGCAGGGTATTGCTCATGGCTGCCTGAGTGATTCCCAGAACCCGACTGGCCCTGGTAACGCCACGTTCGTTCATCAGGATATTGAAGGCTACCAACAGATTCAGGTCAAATTGACTCAGGTCGCTCGTCGTGGTCATGGAATATTCCTTATACGCTGCATATGATCAGGCAAGCTGGCTCTCGGAACAGTTTCCTGTTGGCCAGACCCCATGTTTTTCAGTAGGACCGTTCCGGTATCGATCTCCTGGTCGCCCAGAATGAGGGTCACGGTGGCACCCATACGGTCAGCTTTTTTTAACTGGCTTTTCAGGCTTGCTTCCTGTCCGTGAAGTTCGACATGCCATCCGTGCGTTCGCATCTCCTCAGCCAGAATCAATCCCTCTTTTAACCCATTTTGTCCCGTATAAGCAATATAAATTATATCGGAACGTTTTGGTAGGGATGGATGCTGTTCCAGTAGCAATACCAGTCGTTCCAGTCCAGCTGCAAAACCGATGGCCGGTGTTGCAGTTCCTCCCATCGCAGATACCAGATCATCGTAACGGCCACCGGCAGCCACGGCATTCTGTGCTCCAAGTGCCGTGGTCGTCACTTCGAACACGGTACGGTTATAATAATCCAGTCCGCGCACGATCAGGGGATTGACTCTGAAGGGCAACGCCATGGCATGGGCATATCCTGTTACGTCATCAAAATGATCACGGCAGGATGGACACAGGCTGGTTGTCATGGTGGGTGCTGCCGACACAATGGACTGACAGCCGCTCTG
>JADGCH010000026.1:0-10887 GCA_015229115.1 Magnetococcales bacterium | reverse complement strand
ACACAGGCTGGTTGTCATGGTGGGTGCTGCCGACACAATGGACTGACAGCCGCTCTGTTTGCAGTCCAGAACACGCAACGGGTTACGCTCCATACGGGCACGGCAAAGATCGCACAGACCATCCTGCTGCTGTTGCAAAAAGGTCAGCAATTGGTGGCGAAAAGGAGGACGGCAAGTGGTGCATCCCAGCGAGTTGATTTCCAGTTGCACCTGGTTGGATAGTCCCAGTGCATTGAAAAACCGCATCAGCATCGCCATCATCTCGACATCGGCCGTGGCCGCGGCACAGCCAAATTGTTCGCAGCCGATCTGGTGAAATTGCCGAAAACGACCTTTTTGCGGCCGCTCATAGCGAAACATGGCCCCCGTGTAGTAAACCCGCCATGGCAAGTTCTGCTGCAATCCATGTTCGATGAAGGCCCGCACCACCGAGGCCGTTCCCTCCGGCCTCAGAGACAGCGATTCACCGCTGCGGTCGAGAAAGGTATACATCTCTTTTTCGACGATGTCGCTGGTTTCGCCGACTGCACGGCTGAACAATGGGCTCTTTTCGAACAGCGGGGTGCGGATTTCACCATAGCCATACAGGGCAAATACCTGCCGTGCCACCGTTTCTACATGCTGCCACCGGTCGACTTCATCGGGCAGGATATCGCGTACGCCGCGTACTGTCTGAATCATTGCTTCAATAACTTTCTTTCATGGATGACGGAGGTGATCTCCTGCAGCACGGTATCAATGACCTGTTCACGGCCAGGACCGGTTTTGCCGACCGGTTGACCATGACGATAGAGCAGGTGCCCTCCTTCTCCACCTACCAGACCGATGTCACATTCTTTCGCTTCTCCCGGGCCATTGACCACGCAACCGATGATGGAGATCGTCATCGGTTCATCGATAGATCCCAGTTGCTGTTCAAGCGCACTGACGATGCCAATCACGTCCATCTGCTGTCGTGCACAGGTTGGGCAGGAGATGATGTTGACACCGCGACTGCGCAAACCAAGGGCCTTGAGGATTTCAAAACCAACCCGCACCTCCTCGACCGGATCGGTCGACAGCGATACGCGCAGGGTGTCGCCGATTCCCTGTGCCAGCAACAGGCCGATGCCGATGGCCGACTTGACCGATCCAGTCACCAACCCTCCTGCTTCGGTCACCCCAAGGTGGAGCGGATAATCGACCTCAGCCGCCAGCAGGCGATAAGCCGCTACCATCATGTCGACACGGCTTGCCTTGAGACTGATCTTTATCTCATGATAATCAAGATCCTGCAAGATGCGAATGTGCCGCAGCGCCGAGGCTACCATGGCTTCCGGGCACGGTTCACCGTATTGGGCCAGGATGTCCCGTTCCAGGGAACCAGCATTGACGCCAATGCGGATCGGTATCTGGCGTTCACGCGCCGCCTGTACCACTTGGGTGATGCGTTCCCGGGTGCCGATGTTGCCCGGGTTGATGCGCAATCCGTCAATACCTTGATGGATGGCCGTCAAGGCGATTTTATGGTCAAAATGGATGTCGGCAATCAGTGGCACCGTCGTGAGCTGTTTCAAGGTGGCTATTGCCTCGGCAGACGGTTGGTCTGGACAGGATATCCTCACCAAGTCCGCTCCAGCCTTGGCCAGGGCATTGATCTGGGTTGACGTCGCGGCAATGTCGCGCGTATCGGTATTGGTCATGGACTGGACGCTGATGGGGGCGTCCCCACCGATGACAATCGATCCAACACGGACAGGACGACTCGTTCTTCTCGGTTGTACCAATCCTGAGATCATCGTGCTGATGTCGGTAAACGTTGTAACAATGTCTTGCGGTCCAGCTTGAAATTTCGGATCACTTCTCCCTGCTTTCCTGATAGGGGTATATCGGTGTTGCCGACGCGCACGCGCACCGCGGCCCCATTACCAAGCAGTGCCTCGTGGGGGCCTCCTTCTTCGGGCAGACGATACTGTTCGCCACTTTTCATGGTAGCACTATAAATCAACCGATTATAGCGGTCGCGAATCTGGATCCATACCTTGGCTGTTGCTTCAATGGTGATCGAGTCGCGCTGGTTGCTATCGTTCTGGTTGCTGGTCACCGGATCGGGTAACGGTATCATGACCGTTTCACTGTCAGCCGGTGGCCGATAGCTGTAACGTCCTGCATCGGCAGGATGGTCAACAGCAGCCGGCTTGCTATCACTGCGGCCGATGGTGGTACTACTGCTCATCCCATGGTCAACCGGTTGCAGATGATAAAATTTTTCGTAAATAATGAACAGGGCAAACAGTAACAACAGACTTAAAAAGATCAGCAATTTGCCGGGATTGCTGCGTGAGTTGCTCGCTGGAGGGGGGAAGAATGATCGGGACAGACGATCCTGCTGGTTGACCAGACGGTCGACCATCTCCACAATGGTCTCGTGGTTGGTCAAACCAAGATATTGGGCGTAGATGCGTAAAAATCCGATGGTAAAGACTTTTCCGGGTAGATCGACGCTATGGCCGGTTTCCAGCGCGTGGATATGGGTTGGGTGTAACCGGAGTTGACGTGCTACCTCGTCAAGGGTGAGGCCTTTTGATTCCCTGGTATGGCGCAGAACTTCCCCCGCCCGTGCCATAACGGATGAATCCATCTTGCCAATTTTTTCAACGGGCTCTTCAACGGGTCCGGATTCAGACATGGTTTTCCCTGGTTATGAAAAGCAAAAGCCATTGGTGATCGGATAGCGTCGGTCGCGACCAAAGGCACGGGTGGTGATGCGTACCCCGGGGGGGGCCTGCCGCCGTTTGTATTCATTACGATCGACCTGGGACAGGATACGCCGGACCAGTGTGCGATCGACACCGGTGGCGACGATGGCCTCCATCCCAACTCCCTGCTCAATGTAGAGATGCAGAATACGGTCCAGTATCGGATAGGGAGGCAGGCTATCGCTATCCTTCTGCCCCGGTTTCAGCTCGGCCGTAGGGGGACGGACCAGGACATTGGCCGGAATGGGTAGCGGCTCGCCATCCTGTTCGGCCCAGCGGTTGCGCGCCTGCGCCAAGCGGTAGACCGACATTTTAAGAAGATCCTTCAGTACCGAAAAACCACCGGCCATGTCCCCATATAGGGTGGCGTAGCCCATGCTGATCTCGCTTTTGTTGCCGGTGGTGATCAGCAGCCGGCCCTGTTTGTTGCACAGCGCCATCAGCAGGGTGGCGCGGATGCGTGGTTGGATATTTTCTTCGGTCACGTCTTCATCCAGCCCGGCAAATAGCGGCTGCAATCCCTTTTTGAATTCCATAAACAGGGGGGCAATGTCGATCTGAATCAGCTGGATTCCCAGCGCACGGGCGCAGTCAGCAGAGTCATCGAGGCTTTCCTGGGCGGTGTAGGGGGAGGGCATCATGACAGCGGTCACCTGTTGCGCTCCCAGCGCATCACGGCAGATGACAGCGGTCAGAACCGAATCAATGCCGCCGGATAACCCCAACACCACACCGGAAAAACCATTCTTCAGCACGTAGTCACGCAATCCGAGGCAGAGGGCGGCATAGATTTCGCGAGCTTCGCTGTCGTCATCTGTCGATAGTTCCACCGATGCCGATTCCGACTGACAACGGACGGCGCCGTTCTGGTCCCAGTTCAGTCGTACCAAGGCCAGATCGCTGACAAAAGCACGGCATTGTAACACCAGACGACTGTCACCATCCATGACGAACGAGTTGCCATCGAACACCAGCTCATCCTGTCCACCCACTTGATTGACATAAAGGATCGGCAAGGCCGTTTCAGCAATGCGATCGGCCACCACCTGGCGACGTTGACGCCACTTGCCGACATGATAGGGTGAAGCATTGATGTTGATGATCCACTGGGCTCCTGCTGCAGCCAGCTGTGTCACAGGTCCATCAGCATGCCAGATATCTTCACAGATGGTGATGCCGACCGTTGTATGGCGGTAGGGCAAGGGCTCAATCCGCTCTGCGGCCCTGAAATAGCGCTGTTCATCGAAGACGCCATAGTTGGGCAGCAGCTTTTTGGCCGCAAAGCCCTGTTCCTGGCCATGGCAGACCAGCACCCCAGCATTGTAAAGCCCTTCAGCCCGACATCGTACACTGCCGTAAACGGCATCGATACCGATCCTGGCCAATGCCTGATGCAACCGCTGCTCCACCTCTGCCAGACGCTGCAGAAATTCAGATTGATACAGCAGATCCTCTGGCGGATAACCGGTCAGGGACAGTTCTGGCAGCACCACCAGATCAGCTCCGGCCTCACGGGCCGACTGCGCTGCGGTCACAGCTAAGTCGAGATTATATTCCAGACGGCCAACGTGGGGGTTGTTCTGGGCCAGCGCTACGGTCAGTTCCATATCGGGACGATACTTTCTTGCATTCATGTGTCGTGGTTATTGACCCTGCGTATTACTTCCGCCAGCAAGGACGGTTTAATATGCAGACTGGTACGATAAGGGATACTGGACAACAGCTGAACGACCTCTTTTTTGCTATGCTGTTGACGACGGATAGAGCGAATCAACAGAAATGGGGACCCATACCTGGGTAAAATCCTTAAGAATATCAAGGCAACCTAGTTCATCCAGATGGATCAGAGGCCCAGCATCGGCAACTGCCAGTGCTGTTGGGGTTGGTTCAATCCCTCCCATTCAGCCCCCATTCAACATCTTCGTGAACAAAACGTTCAGCAATTGATTCATCGTGTGATTCGAGGTAACGACTGAGTGCTTCTGCAACCAGCTCATCGATGTTTTTTGCCCATCCGTTGGTCACCAGAAATTGTGCTTGCTGCCATAAATGATCTGGTATGCGCGTTTCAAGAGCAGATATCGTCGTATCCATTTTTAGCTCCACGGTCAGTTCCATGCTAGGGCCATACCCTCGGCCTGTTTGGTGGCAGTTGTTTTGACAATCGACAACCCCAGAGCCTCCGACATCGATCCAATGTTGCCAGCTACATCGGTCTGGAACGCCATCAGGCTGTAGGTTCCAATCACCAGGGCTAGGTCGTTGGTGCGCCAGCTGCCACCCTCACCGACGATCACCGTCGCCAGCGATTTCTCGCTGCTGTCCTGTTTTTTGTTTTTATTCTTGTCGGCAAACAGTGTCACCGTTGCCCTCACTTCGCCGCTACCACCAAAATTAAGCCCTTTGGTGACGCTGGTGATGTTGTTGCTGTCGCTAGCACCATTATCATCAACGGCATCCAGATCGGGGGATGAGGGTGCAGCAGGTGGCGTGGTATCGACCGTGATCATCAGCTCCGTTGAGGCCGCGCTGCTGTTGTTGCCCAGTTTCTGCGTGGCGCGGATAGCATACGTGCCATCGGAAAGATTGATATCCTTGCTCCACTTGCCATTGCTGGGAACAGCCACGGTACCGAGTACTGTCTCGCCATCCAGCAGCGTGACCGTGGCTCCCTTGAGTCCCGTGCCGCTGAGGGTCAGGGCCTTGCTGACCTTGGTGACGTTATCGCTGGTTGATTTGCCACTGTCATCAGCGGCAGCCAGGTCAAGACCGGCCGGGGCGGCCAGCACGGTGGTGGTGGGCGAGCTGGCCTTATCCAGACCGATCATCTGCTGAATCACCGCGCCCGAGCTAGCCGAGTTGAGGGTGATGGTTCTGGTCTGATAGCCACTTTTGGCGATGGTCAGGGTGCCGCCACCATTGGGTAGCAACGATTGCAGGCTGCCGTTGCTTTCGCTATAGATCGGCTGGCCATTGAAGGTGATGGTGGCATCGGCAATCGGGCTGTAGTCGCTGTTGCTGTAAATCACCCCCTGCAAAATGGCCGGGATGTCGTTCTGGGTGTCGAGGGTGATGGCCACGCTGCTGCTGATACTGCGGCCACCGTAAAAGTCGACCGCCTCGACCTGCCAGCGGTAGGAGCCGGTCGGCAGCACATCCTTGAAGTCAATACGCGCCTGAGACAATTTCAGATCATTTTCGCGGTAGACCACGGCGTTGCCAGCCTGATTGGTGAGGATCAGGTTGTAGGTCACGGCATCCTGATCGGGATCAACGGCATCGCTCCAGTTGAACAGACCGACCCGATTAATCTGGCCGTTAGCGGCTGGGGTCTGCAGCATTACGCTGCTCGGTGCCCGATTGCCGCTCTTGCTTTTGTAGACAGTAGCACCGACCGGGATGACGGCTACACCCTCGCTGTCGAGCATGGAATATTGCAACTGATAGCGTCCGGGCGTGGTAAAGCCGGTGAAACCTGGAATCCGGTCGCTGTTGATCTGCCACTGTTGCGCACTGGTATCGTAGGTCATGACGCCGGTGGGCAGGTTGATGCTGCCCTGCAGGTTGGCAGCGGAGCCGCTGTCGGGTTTGAAGTCGGGGCTCATGATAGTGACCCATGCCTTGGCCACGCTGTTGCCTCCTGCCGTTTCGTTGCTTTTGGCCCACAACGGGGTGCTGCTGCCAACCTCGTAGACCGTTTCGGCCACTGTGGTGATCCGCAACGCCTCCCCGGCTGCGTTGGAGCTTTTCGACAGTGTTTTACCTAAAAACAAGGTGGCGGCGACCGCCCCATCCTGGCCCGACTGGGTCGATAATTCGTTACTGCCATAGGGGCTGCCATCATCATTGAGCAGCGGATGCTGGCCAGCCGCATCGATGATCTTCTGCGCGATTTGCTCTTCCTTGCTGTTGGCGGCGGCATTGGAGGGCGGAATGCGCGAGCTTCTTTCCGTCAATCGTGTTGCCGTGTCAAAAGCGGCATTGAAATTGGCTCCGCTGCCCAGCTGTTGGAACAAGTAGCTTAGAAACATCTCGCCATTGCTGATGCCATCCGTTTCTGGTTCGCCACGATAGGATTTTTCCCTGCCGGTGGCACTGGCGATGACCAGACGGTTTTTGTTGTTGGCACTGTCCCTCGATAGCTCGTTGATAAAGCTGCCCGAGTAGCAGGAGCCCAGAATAACGGTCTGCTGTTGTGCCAGGGCCTGCTGGCCGACTGCTCCGGCTGCTTTCAGTTTGCTATCGAGGGTGTTGAGCCAGCTGGCCAGATCGGCCGATTGAATCTGGTTGGCCGCGCTATCGCTGCCGATGTAGAAGATCTCCTGATAGCCATGGTCGACCATGATGAGATAGACTGGTGCCGGGTTGGCCATCAGCTTGGCGTACAGACCATTCTCAATGGCCTCCTTCAGGGCGTCGCGGCTGGGTGGCTTGGCAGGCACCAGATTGCGGTAATCATCCGATGGGTTGCTGACAGTGGCGGTATCATAGCTGAAATAGTCGATATTTTCCTTGGTGAAGCCGCGGTTGAGCAGGGTTTTATAGATGCGGTTGGTGCTGCGTTTGTGGTCCAGCAACCCTTCCGGTGTGCCATCGGTTCCGATAAAGCGCCCCTGTACCAGAATGGCGTAGCCGACCGGAGCACCGACCAGGATATCGGTGTTGATGGTGGCCGGTTTGATCAGCAGTGAACGGTTGCTGTAACTGATTTGGACCTGATAGCGGTCGGATTGGGTCAGGTTGGCAATGTTGTCGAACACAAACGAGCCATCGGCCTGGGTGACAGCCGTTAGGGTACGCCGATCGGACCCGCCGGTCAGTTTCAGTTCGACGCTTTGGCTAGACAGGTCCTGGTTCCAGTCGTTGCCATCCTTGCGCACGATTTGACCGCTGATGGTGACCGGTTGGTTGGCTTGGGCAGTGTAGAACGACTGGTCCAGCTCGATGCGGGTCGTGACAGCATCACCAAAACCGAAGCTGACCGTGCTGGTGGCCTCATTGCCAGCCAAGTCATGGGCCCGAACGGTGAGGCGATAGGAATGGCCCATGGTCCAGAAGCTATTGACTCCTGGCAATTTCCAACTGTCGGCAGCATCGGGGCTGGTACTGTTCCACTGTTCCGCCGTACCTTCTTCCAGTCCTCCTGCACCGCGCACCAGGTAGATCTGACTGGTCTCATCGAAGATCTGCAGCTCGGTCTGCACCGCGCCGCTGCCCTGGTCGGAGGTGCTGCCTTTCACGGTCAGCAGTTGGTTGAGGGTAGACTGGTTCAAGGGCGCGGTAACGGCCAGCGTTGGCTTGACGCTATCAACCGTGATGGCCAGTGGTGCCGAAGCGGCGCTGCTGCCATTGGCGTTGCTCTGTTTGGCAGTAAAGGTATGCACACCATCCAGCAGTCCGCTGACGGAACGTACCCAGCTGCCATTGCTTTTGACAACAGCGGTTCCCTTGTTGCTGGTGCCGTCGAACAGGGTGATGGTGGCCCCAGCTGTACCGCTGCCGGTCAGGGTGAAGCTGGTCTTACTGGTGACGCCGTCATTGTGCGAGTTGCCGGTATCCTCTTCCTCAGGTGAAAGCAGGGCCAGATCGGTTGGTGCTGTTGGTGCGTTACCATTGCTGGCAGGGTTGATGGTCACACTGACTGTGGCCGGGCTGGTTGACCATTCGCTGCCGTCAAAGCCCTTCCAGGTCCAGCTGGTCTGACCACTCCAGCCTGTCTTTGGGGTAAAAAGCAGATTGCCAAGACTGCTGCTGCTGATCTGTTGTGCGACCGTAACGGCACTGCCATTGAGAGTCAACGTGCCGTTATCGGGCAGGCTGGTGATCTGGACCTTGGTCAGGCTGTCACCATCCACATCGCTGAAGCGGCTGCTGAAGTCGCTGCTGGTGAAGGTGATATCCCGGCCGTTATCGCCACTTTTACTGAAACCGGCCACAGTCGGGGCGTCGTTGACGGCGTTGATGATCAGATTGACGCTGGCACTGTTGCTGGCATAGGATGAGCCGTCACTGCCATTCCAGCCAAAGTTGTCGTTGCCGTTCCAGTTGGCACTGGGTTGGTAGGTCAGGTTGGCCAGATTGGCAGACTCAATCTCCTGATTGAGAGTCACAGCGTTACCGCTCAGCTTCAAGCTGCCGTTACTGGGCAGCAGCGTGATCCTGACCCTGGCCAGTGCATCGCCATCAGCATCGGTGAACTTGCTGGTGAAGTTGCTTTTCAGGAAAGAGAGCGCCCCGTCTTCGTCGATCTCACGGCTGATAGCGCTGACAGTTGGGGCGTTATGGGTGATTGTGTCATCGTTCCTGATGGTCCCATTGGCTGAAGTTGTTCCCAGCGTGCCATTGCTGGGGTTAGAGAGGGTGACGGTAAAGCTCTCGTCGCTTTCAACGGTGGTATCACCGGCGACGTCAACGGTGACGGTCTTGCTGCTCTCATTGGCAGCGAAGCTGACGGTACCCGAAGGCAACGAGCCGCCATAAAAATCACTGGCCGCTGCTATACCGCCACTGCCGACCGCCCATGAGGCACTGGAAGTCAAGCTGAGATCCCCACTGCGGGTGACGGTAAAGACAAAACCGGTCGATCCGCTATTCCCTTCGTCCCGGTTGGCATTGGTAGCCGAGATGGCGAGGGTAGGAGCGACGTAGGGAGCTGTGACCGTGATGGCCAACGCTGCTGACGCCGCACTGCTGCCAGCACTATTGCTCTGCACCGCTCTGATGTTGTGCGTTCCGACGGCCAGGCTGATATCGGCGCTCCATGTCGCTGCTGTCACACTGGTGGTGACCAGAGCCTCGCCACTATCCACCACGCCATCGTTGTCCTTGTCATCAAACAGCACCAGAGTAGCCGCAGCTTCGCCACTACTGCCGCTAATGGTCAGGCTGCTGGTCTGGCTGGTGATGTTATCGCTATTGGATGTTCCCGTGTCATCGGCGGCAGCAAGGTCAAGGCTGGTGGGTACTGCTGGGGTGGTTGCGCTGATGGAGGTGGTATTGAGCAGCACCGAGACGGTGTGTGAGTTCGCATTAGCGACCAGGATATCTCGATAGCCATCGCCATTGACATCGGTGCTTGTGACCCATTCAGGCCAAGAACCTACAGCGTAGTCGATTTTAGTAGCGAAGGAGCCGTTACCGTTATTGAGCAGCACCGAGACGGTGTTTGAGCCATCATTAGCGGTCAGGATATCTTGATATCCATCGCCATTGACATCGGTGCTGGTGACCGATCGAGGATTAGAACCTGTAGCGTAGTCGATTTTGTTAGCGAAGGAGCCGTTACCGTTATTAAGCAACACCGAGACGGTGTGTGAGCCCGCATTAGCGACCAGGATATCTTGCTTTCCATCGCCATTGACATCGGTGCTTGTAACAGATTCAGGATTGGAACCTGTGGCATAGTCAATTTTGTTAGCAAAGGAGCCGTTACCGTTATTGAGCAACACCGAGACGGTGTTTGAGCCATCATTAGCGACCAGGATATCTTGCTTTCCATCGCCATTGACATCGGTGCTTGTGACCGATTGAGGATAAGAACCTGTAGCATAGTCAATTTTGTTAGCGAAGGAGCCGTTACCGTTATTAAGCAACACCGAGACGGTGTGTGAGAACCAATTAGCGACCAGGATATCTTGCTTTCCATCGCCATTGACATCTGAGCTGGTGACCGACCAAGGATAAGAACCTGTCGCATAGTCAATTTTGTTAGCGAAGGAGCCGTTACCGTTATTGAGCAACACCGAGACGGTGTGTGAGCCCGCATTAGCGACCAGGATATCTTGATATCCATCGCTATTGACATCGGTGCTTGTGACCGAGAAAGGACTAGAGCCTGTAGCATAGTCGATTTTGTTAGCGAAGGAGCCGTTACCGTTATTGATGAACACCGAGACGGTGGATGATCCACTAGCGACCAGGATATCCAGATATCCATCGCCATTAACATCTGAGCTTGTGACCGATCGAGGATTGTAACCTGTGGCATAGTCGACTTTGGTAGCGAAGGAGACGGAGGTAGTAGCCATGGGGAACTCCTTTATGCCTGGGGCGAATTGCCCCAGGCTTGTGGTAATGTTGACCCGTTGGGCATACCCCCTCACCCTACCCTCTCCCACAAGGGGAGAGGGTGAAGAAAGAAGACCCGCGC
>JADGCH010000025.1 GCA_015229115.1 Magnetococcales bacterium | reverse complement strand
TATCAGTTCAATGGCCGCATCAATGGCTCCCAGAACGGCCGGTGGCAGGGCGGTGGTATAGATGAAACCGGGGCAGTAGTTGATGAGGTAATCTTTCAACATCCTGCTGCAGGCGACCCAGGCGCCAAAGCTACCAAGAGCCTTGCCGCAAGTGGCCATGATCAGGTCAACCTGGCCTGGATAACAGCTGGCCAAGCCAAAACCATCCGGTCCAAACAGGCCGGTCGCATGGGCTTCGTCCAGATAGAGAAAGGCGTGATAACGCTGTTTCAGCTCGATCAGGGCAGCGATGTCGGCCTGATCACCATCCATGCTAAAAACAGTTTCTGACAGGATGAATCGTGGTGCCGGATCGTTGACGCGCCGCTGCAACAGGGTTTCCAGATGATTCATGTCCCGGTGGCGGTAGCGGATCTGACGAACGCCGGCGGCATGGAGGCCGTGGTGCATGCTGGCGTGATTGAGCCGATCGGCAAACACCAGGGGCGTTGTTCCCAGAATCTGGCGGTCCAGTAATGCCGATAATACAGTGCTGTTAGCCTGAAAACCGGAACTGAACAGCAGGGCCGATTCGGTTCGTTTACTGTGGGCCAGCTTCTCTTCAACCTGCTCATGAAGGGCCAAATGACCGGATAGCAGCCGCGAGGCGCCGCTGCCGTTGCCCCACCTCTGGTTCCACTCACAACCCCTTGCGGTCAGAAGTGGATGGTGACACAGATTGAGGTAATCGTTTGAGGTGAAGTCAATCAGTCGTTGTTCATGAATCTTGCCGTCGGGGACGGCCACCGGCAGGCTGCGCCACCGATCGGTATGACGACGCGTCTCAACCGCCAGGGCATAATGGTGGACCGCATCGGGCATGTCAGGATCGTTGCTGGTGTTGCAGCGATTGCAACCGCATCCAGTGTATCAGTCCGACTGGCCGGTTTTCACACACCATCAACCAGCGGGTCATTTCAGGAAAGTAGCGCATATCCTGAAAGGCGTTGGGGTTACGGCCACCCTGATCGACCTTGTCAATATGGTGGCTGGCTGAGAAACGCGATAGTAACGTCGGAGTAATCTGCGGATCGAAGAAGTCATGGCACTCAACGATGATATCACAACCGGCGAGAGCCCCGACAATCTGCGGATTGAGGAGCTCTTTTTCGCACCCCTCGCAATCGATAAAAATCAGGGTGCGTTCTCCCGCTCCGCTTACGGCTAGTTGTCGCAAGTGTTCGATGGTACAGAGACCATCAATGTGAACACGGTGGGATAGTCCGCTACGAACGGCAATCTGTTTGCAGACAACCTGCGCTTTTTCATCATAATCAAAGGCGTAAACCTGGGCGGTTGGAATCAGATGGGCTAGGCCAAACGCATAATAGCCATCAGCGCAGCCAATGTTGATCACCCTGGTATAAGGGACATGGCTAGCCTGTTCAACCCACGGGTGCAGTTCAGCTTCATACCAGCCAAACAGTTTGCCAATGCTGTCATAGCTGGGAACACCTTCGACAAAGCTGTTATTGTATCGCTCAATGCCACGAAAGGGGCCGCTTTGGATGGTTCCGTCGGTCCACCGGTCACACCAGGCATGCACCCCGGTGACAAGAATTTGGCCGATTTTGCCAAGCTCTATGGAAGCATTACCACTGATGTTGTCGAGGAGCTTCCAGGCATCGGCATGATCTGGTATTAGAGATAAGGCACGACGAAGGTCAATGGCTGCTTCCAGTACATTGCCTTTGTGGTGATGAAGCAACCCCCTGAGATACCACGCCGCGCCATTGGTAAAGCTGGCATTGAGCAGCTCGGTGCATTGGCTTGACGCGGCTTCTATTCGACCAGCATGATAGTTGGCCATAGCTGATTGCAGCAGCTGATCGCTATTCATCTAACGCTCCACTATTGTAATGATTTCAACCGCAACCAGTGCATCGTCTTCGGGCGCCACTCGCACAGAACAAGCCAACGCATCAGCTCGTGCATATCGTGGAACAGCGTCAGGGCATTGGGGTCGCGTGGCCCCTGAATGACCCGGTCAATCTGGTGCGTCTTGCCGAAACGCTCCATCAGGGTTGAGGTGATGCTGCTATCGGTAAAATCATGGCATTCAACGATGATGTCGCAATCAGCCAGGGCTGGTGCCCGATCGGGATTGAGCAGATCCTTTTCACACCCCTCGCAATCGATAATCATCAAGGCCCGTTGCCCCTGGGTCACCTGCTGCAAACGCTCCGGAGTACAGAGGCCAACCACCTCAATGCGGTCGGCCACGCCGTTGAGCTGGACACCTTTGCGACAGATCCTCTGGGCGTTTTCGTCGATGTCAAAGGCGTATACCCGCGCCTGTGGCAGACAGCGGGCCATGCCAATGGCATAGTAGCCTTCAGCACAGCCAACGTTGATCACGACATCGTAATGGTTCAGGCAGGCCTCCTGCAGCCATGGGTGCAGTTCAACCTCGTACCAGCCAGTCAGCTTGCTGATGATGTCGTAAGCGGCTGCCGGGGTAGCGGGCGAAAAGGCCTCGTCGTAGTAGAGCATGCCACGAAAGGGACCTTGCTGTACAGTGTGCTTGAACAGATTGAGATAATAAGGCAGCAGGGTCAGCACCACCACATTGCCAAAATAGATCGATTTCTGAAAGGCCTGCTTGCGAATCAGCTCAAGCTGGTGGCTGGCTTCTTGGTCATCCGGATCCAGGTCCAGCGCGACGCGGTAGGCAGTGGCTGCCTCAGGAAAGTTGGCCAGTTGCTGCTGTATCAATCCGAACAAACGCCAGCTTTCCGTGCGCTTCTGATCCTGGGATAGCGCTGCACGGCACAGATCAAGGGCACGCTCGTGCTCTCCTGCGTTCGATGCATTGAGGGCGCCCTGAAGAATTTGCTTGATATCCATTCGTTATTTCCAAAAAATCGTGTTAAACTTGCCGCGCAGCTCGTGATTATAATTATTGATGACCGGGTATGGAATGGTTTTGCTTGTTTTTCTGTCGTATCGTTCTGTCAGATGGGTGCGGGTCCTGGTATGGCTATGTTATGTCTGGCTTAACGTCGGCGTGGGCTGGGCAGGAGAAAAAAATGATCTGTGCCATGAAATTGCATCCCGCCTCAGCAGCGTTTCCAGTGCGGAATGCCTGTCGCGCGGGCTGACTGCCAGTGGTGGTGTGTCCGTTTCCGGCCATCCGTTGTTATGGCGTGAACAGGGACCCAAGCCGGGCAAGACACCCCAAGCCAAGGTGTTGCTGATTGGGGGCATGCACGGTGATGAGTACAGTTCCATCAGTCTGGTATTTGCCTGGATGAGACTATTGGAGCGCCATCATACTGGTTTGTTCCACTGGCGTATTATCCCTTTGGTCAATCCGGATGGGCTGTTGCGTCAGCCGTCCCAGAGGATGAACGCTCATGGGGTCGATCTCAATCGCAATTTCCCCACCCGTGACTGGCAGAATGAAAGTCTGCTCTACTGGCAGCAGAAGACCCAGCGTGACAGCAGGCGCTATCCGGGCAGTGCTGCCACTGTGGAGCCGGAATCGCGCTGGTTGGTGGAGGAAATCCGCTCTTTTGCCCCGGATGTCATCGTTTCGGTCCATGCGCCACTGGGTGTGGTCGACTTTGATGGTCCGGCCCATGTGACGCCACCACGGCGGCTGGGTACGTTGCCGCTGCGGCCCATGGGCACTTACCCGGGTTCCCTGGGTCGTTACGCTGGTGAAGAGCTGGCTATTCCGGTTTTAACGGTTGAACTGGCCTCCTCAACGACGATGCCATCCAGTGCCGATACACGAAAAATGTGGGGCGATTTGATCAATTGGTTGCGGTCACAGATCAGGAAGCGCTGAATGTAGGGAGCCATCATCCATGAATCCGCTGTTGTGTCGGTTGCAACCGTATCCGTTTGAGAAGTTATCCCTGCTGTTGTGTTCGGTCACCCCGCCTGTCGATCAGGTGGCCATCGACCTTTCCATTGGTGAGCCGCGCCATCCGGTGGCGCCGTTCATTCGGCAGGCTATGGCCGAGGCGCTGGACGGTATCAGTCGCTATCCGACTACCCGAGGCGAACTTCCTTTGCGTCAGGCTATGGCTTCCTGGTTGATGCAGCGCTTTCAGCTTGGATCGGTCGATCCGGATCGTCAGATCCTGCCGGTCAATGGCACACGTGAGGCGCTCTTTTCCATTGCCCAGGCCGTAGCGGGTGCCCACGTTGTAGCGGGCAATGATCCCGTTGCCGTGCTGATGCCAAATCCGTTCTACCAGATTTATGAGGGGGCAACGCTGCTGGCTGGAGCGGAACCGGTCTACGTCACGGCCAACGAGGCCGACGGCTTCATACCCGATTACGCAGCTTTGCCGCCGTCCGTGCTGCAGCGTACCCGACTGCTTTATCTCTGTACGCCGTCCAATCCGACCGGCAGTGTTTTATCGTTACCACAGCTGATTAGCCTGATTGAACTGGCTGATCAGCACGACTTTGTCATCGCTTCTGACGAATGTTACTCTGAGATCTGGTACGATGCCCCACCTGTTGGCTTGTTGCAGGCAGCGTGGCAGATGGGACGATACGACTTTCGTCGCTGTCTGGTGTTCCATTCGCTGTCGAAACGTTCCAACATGCCCGGTGCTCGCAGTGGTTTTGTTGCTGGTGATGCAGCCTTGCTGGAGGGTTACTTCAAGTTGCGCACTTATACCGGTTGTGCCACGCCACCCTTTATCCAGCAGGCGGCTACCGTGGCTTGGCAGGATGAACAACATGTCGTGGCCAATCGCGTGCTGTATCAACAAAAACTGACCGAAGCCATCGAGATCCTGACACCGGTTTGTGACCTGAAGCCACCGGATGCCGGCTTTTACCTCTGGCTGCGTGTCCCTGGTGGTGGAGAAGCCTTCGCTCGACAACTCTTTGCCCGCTGGCATGTAACGGTACTGCCTGGGGCCTATCTTGGACGTCCTGACGCGGATGGGCATAATCCTGGTAGCGATTTCGTCCGCGTAGCCATGGTGGCTGCTCCGGAACAGAATCGCGAAGGGATCCTGCGTATCAGGGAGTGCATCCAGACCATGCAGCAACCATTGTGAGGAGAATAACATGGAACAGTCCACCAGGGCATCCCTGCAACAGGCCATCGAAGAAATCTGGCAACAGCGGGAGCTGATCCAGCCCGTTGCAGGGGATGCTGCCTATCGCATCGTGACAGAGGTCATCACAGCATTGGATGGTGGTCATCTGCGGGTGGCTGAGCCTCAACCAGACCATCCGGAGGCGATCCATGGCTGGGTGGTGAATCAGTGGTTGAAGAAGGCCATTTTGCTGCACTTCAAGTTCGGTCACATGCAGGTTTCCCAAGCTGGAGTGCATCAGTACTACGACAAGGTCTCGCTCAAGTTTTCCGATTGGCAGCCGCAACAGTTCGAGGCATCGGGTATTCGCGTCGTGCCACCAGCGGCCGTGCGCCGTGGAGCCTATATCGCTCCAGGTGTGGTACTGATGCCCTCCTATACCAATATTGGTGCCTATGTGGATAGTGGTACCATGGTGGATACCTGGGCCACGGTTGGTTCCTGCGCCCAGATTGGCCGCCGCGTCCATTTGTCCGGTGGAACGGGCATTGGTGGTGTGTTGGAACCGTTGCAGGCCAATCCGGTCATCATTGAAGATGATTGTTTTATCGGTGCCCGTGCCGAAGTGGCCGAAGGAGTGGTGGTCAAGACCGGATCGGTGCTAGCCATGGGAGTCTATTTAGGCGCTTCAACGCCTATTGTCGATCGGGCAACCGGCCAGGTGTATCGTGGTTACGTACCGCCCTATTCGGTGGTCGTTTCCGGCACCTTGCCCGGAAAGCCACTACCGGACGGCCAACCAGGACCGAATCTCTACTGCGCCGTCATCGTTAAGCAGGTTGATGCCCAGACCCGTGCTAAAACGGCCATCAATCAGCTGCTGCGGGATTTCTAGGTGGACGTCGTCACCATTGCCCAGCAACTACTTCGGTTTCCATCGGTCACACCGTCCGACCACGGTTGCCAGCAATGGATCGCTGATTTTCTGCAACCGCTGGGGTTTACCATCCACCGGCTTCAGTGGCATGGCATTGATAACCTCTACGCCCGTCTGGGGAATGGTGGGCGCCATTTCTGTTTTGCTGGTCATACCGATGTGGTTCCCGTCGGCGATGAAAGCCGTTGGCATCAGCCGCCATTTGCCGGTGTGGTGGACAACGGCCTGTTGGTAGGTCGTGGGGCCAGCGATATGAAGGGTGGCATTGCGGCCATGATGGCAGCAGTCGAACCTTTTCTATGCCGCTACCGTGACGCTTTTCAGGATGATTTTTGTCAGCACCATTCGCTATCGTTTCTGATTACCGGTGATGAAGAGGGCGAAGCTCGTTACGGCACCTGCGCGGTGATGGAGTGGCTGGAGCAGCGTCAGGAACGGTTCGATTACTGTCTGGTCGGAGAGCCGAGCTGTATCAAAACGCTGGGGGATTCAATCAAAAATGGTCGGCGCGGCTCTTATGGGGGGCGTATCACGATTCATGGTCTACAGGGTCATGCAGCCTATCCGCACCGTGTCAACAACCCGATTCACGCCGCCCTGCCTTTTCTGAACCGTCTGTTGAATCATCGGTTTGATCCTGGCAACAGCGGTTTTGCTCCTACCACACTGCAGATCATCAATGTGGCCAGTGATTCTCCGGCTGGTAATGTCACGCCCGCCACCCTGACCATCGATTTCAACATGCGCTTCAACCCGCAGCAGACTCCCGAGTCGATGGATGCCCTGTTACATGAACTATTGTCCGACATGGCTCAGTCGACTGGCGTGCGCTATGAACTGTCAACATCGGCGTCCAGTTTGCCCTTTCACACGCAACAGAGCCTGTTGCTGGAGCAGCTGCAGCAGGCTATTACGGCAATAACGGGCCATCCTGCGGCGTTATCAACCGATGGTGGTACCTCCGATGCCCGTTTTATCGCGCCCTTCTGTCGGCAAACGGTTGAATTTGGCCTGTTTAACACCACCATCCATCAGGTTAACGAAAACTGCTCAGTAGCCGATCTGGAGTTGTTGACAGCCATTTATCAGCGGCTACTGGAGCAGATGTTTGAGGTAACGGTTCCATGAATCCCTTGTCTTTGGTGCGTCCCTGCGTTGCGGCGACAGAGGGCTACGTTCCTGGTGAGCAACCAAGCGATGATCAGCCGGTTCTCAAGCTCAACACCAACGAAAATCCGTTCGCTCCGCCACCCGTGGTGATGCAGGCGCTGCATGATGCCATCAACGATACCCTGCGGCTCTATCCGGAACCAACTTCTCGGTCGGTGCGTCAAGCGGCGGCAGCAGCGTTTCAACTTGATGCCGACCATGTCGTCGTTGGCAACGGCTCGGACGATCTGCTGACCATGTTGATGCGCACCTTTATTGCTCCTGGTGATGGTGTGGCGGCACCCGATCCGAGCTATACGCTTTATGCCACCCTGACCCGTTTGCAGGATGGCGTGTTCCACGCTGTTCCTTGGCAGGAAACGCTTGATTTACCCATTGAACCTCTGTTGGCAACCGGGGCCAAGCTGATGATGATTGCCCGTCCCAATGCCCCGACTGGTCATGCTGTGCCATTGCAGCAGGTGTCGCAGCTGTGCACGGCCACCTCGGCCATCGTGGTACTCGATGAGGCTTATGCCGATTTTGCTGATGACAATGGCTTGCCCCTGTTGTCACATCACCATAATCTGGTCATCTTGCGCAGCTTTTCCAAATCGTTGTCACTGGCTGGTTTGCGTATTGGTCTCGGTTTTCTTTCAGCGGCCTTGGCAGAACAGATGCACAAGGTGCGTGATTCCTATAATCTGGACCGACTGGCGCAAGTTGCAGCGGTGGCGGCTCTGCAAAATCTGGAACAGTTCCAGCCAGCCGTGCAGGCCATACGTACCGAACGCCATTTTCTGACGCTGGAATTGCGTCGACGTGGCTTTCAGGTGGCAGACAGCCAGGCTAATTTTGTGCTGGCTACGGTTCCAGCTGGTCGACGTGGCGGACAGGAGTGGTGTAGCGATCTCAAAACCCTGAACATCCTGGTGCGTTACTTTGGTCACGACCCCCGCTTGGCTGACAAATTACGTATCACCGTGGCTACTCATACTGAAATGCTCCAGCTGTTGGCAGGCATCGACCGGTTGCTTGAGAGTAACTGAAATCACCCGAAGTTCTGTCTTCTGCCTCTGGTAGTCGTAGTGTAATTCAGGCATAATGGCCCGGGACTGGCCGTCTTGAGTTGACGAAAAGGAGGAGGGTATGTTGTTACAAACGGTCGAAGCCGAGATCAGTGCGGATGGCCTGGTCATCCTGAAAGAACGCCCTGTGCTGCAAGGACAGCGTCGGAGAGCCATTGTGACAGTGTTGGAGCCCTTGTCTAACGCAGCAATGGGTTCGTGTGAAACAGGGAATGTTGCCGGTGTCTTGGACTTGTTGGATTCTCCGGAGTTTCGCGATAGCCCTCCAGGGCAGCCTGAGGAGATGGAGGCAGTCATCGAGGAAAACCGTCGTGCATGGAAAGACTGATGCAGCTGATTTACCTCGATTCCTGTATCGTCATCTATCTGGTTGAGCGGCACGTACGCTATTTCCCTCTGATTCGCCAAGCCCTATCAAGTCGTGCAGAAGCTGTATTGAGTGTCTCACCGTTGGTGATGCTGGAGGTGTTGGTTAGGCCGGTGCGCCAACGAAATGAGCTGCTGGTTACCCGATTTCAGCGGTACCTGTCGACACAGCGGCAATTGCCGTTGCTGGATCCAATATTTACGATAGCTCTTGACCTGCGTGCTCATCATGGTCTGAAGACGCCAGATGCCCTGCATTTGGCCACAGCGATGCACCATGGTTGCACCGAATTTTGGACCAATGATGAAAGATTGGCAGATGTTGCACCCAATTTGGCTGTCAACGTGTTGGTCCACCAATAACTCAACCACCGTGAAAGCTGAAAGTTTACATCAATGCCCATTATGAGTTCCTTGCGCCGCAGTTCGCAGACCTGGGTTGTCAAAGGGTTGCTGTTTCTGCTCGGCATGACGTTTGTTGTCTGGGGTGTGGGAGGCTATCTGGATAAGAAAGCCAACGAGCCGGTGGCACGCATCAACGAATTTGTCGTATCAAAGCAGGAATTTTCCCGCAGTTACGATAACGAGTTCAACCGTCTGCGCCAGATGACCAACGGCCAGATCGACAAGAAAATGGCCGATACGCTGGGACTGAAGCAGCAGGTGCTGGGTAATCTGATCCAGCGCTATCTGCTGCTTTCCATCAGCCGTCAGTTGAATATGAGCGTGCCTGTCGGTTATCTGCAGCAGCGGATCACGAACGAGCCTTTTTTCCAGAATAAAGGCCGTTTTGACAACGAACGTTATCAACAGGTGCTGCGCCAGTCCAATCTGACACCGCAGGAATACGAATCTGGCCTGACTTCCGATCTGGCTACCGATCAACTGAAACGGTTGGCCAGCATGGTCATCACTGTGCCACAGCTGTTGCTGGATAGCAACTACCTGATGGAACAGGAACAACGGGCTGCAGACCGGTTGTTGATCGATCCTGCGGCCCTATTGCCGACCATCCAGGCTAGTGATGAACAGCTGGAACAGTTTCGTACCAATCATAGTGGTCAGTTTATGACGCCGATGCGTTTCAAGGTGCGCTATCTGCTGCTTGATGCCAGTTCGGTACGTCAGGGTCTGACCGTCAGTGGTGGAGAAATTGAAGAGTACTACGCCGAGCATGAAGAAAATTATCAGCGCCGTGAAAGTCGCCAGGTGCGTCATATCCTGGTTCGTTCCGAAGACAAGCTGAAGTCGGTTCAGGCACGTCTGGCAGCTGGGGAATCGTTCGAGTCAGTTGCCAAAACAGCCTCGGAAGATTCCAGCGCCGCCCAGGGGGGCGATCTGGGCTGGTTATCGGCCGGGGTCATGGTACCGGAATTTGACCAGGTTGCCTTTTCGCTGTCTGTCGGACAGCTATCACAACCGGTCAAGACCAGCTATGGCCACCATCTGATTCGTGTGGACGCCCTACGTGCTGCTGAGGTGGTGCCCTTGTCAAAAGTTGGTGAGGAAATTCGTCAAATCCTGCTGGACCAGAAGGCTCAGGAGGCTGTTTACGAGCATTCTCTCAAGCTGGAGGATCGCTTGGCAGGTGGTGGTGATCTGACGACGATTGCTAATGATTTCCACATCAGGGAGCAGAGCAGCGATTGGCTGACCGATGGCAAGGGTCAGGAAGAATCAGCGGAAACAGTCGAACAACTGCCCAAATTTCTTGAAATGGCCCGTACCACTGCGGTGGGCGAAGCTAGTCCGTTGTTCGAGTTGCCTGGTAATCGTTTTGCGGTATTGCAGGTGGTCGACAGAGAAGAGGCGCGCCTGCCAGAGTTAGCCACGATTCGTGCTGCGGTAGAACAGGCTTACAAGATGGATACCGCCAGGGATCAGGCCAGAAAGCTGTTGGAACAAGCGATCAAGGCGTTGCAGCAGAATCAGTCCTGGCAGCAGGTGGCGCAATCGCATCCGTCGTTGCGGACCGATCGGACTCCATTGCTGCGTGATGGCAGTGGTGATGGCTCGGTCAATTCCGACACGATACGGGCGCTGTTTAAGCTGACCTCTGACAGGCCGCTCTACCCGACCCTCATCAGCGATGGTCCCGATCTGGTGCTGTTGCGTTTGGTCACGATCCAGAAAGCCAATGTGGCTGACAGGACCGAGTCGCAACGACAGGAGCTCAATCAGCGCCTGTTGGCGACACAGGGTAATGAGCAGGCCATGGGTTGGATGCAGTCCTGGCGCAAGCAGGCCAAGATTGAGCTTGACAACAAGTCGTTGGAGCAATTTTGATGAAACACACCCTGTACCGGTGGACCATCGTGGTTGCGGGGATGGTCGGGCTGTTGTTGGCCGATACGCTTGAGGCCGGTCATGCCTTGACGCTCGATCAGACACCGAAATATGCCAAGGGATTTCAGCATTTTGACTATTTTTCGCCACAGGCCAGAGTAGGGGGTACTTTGGCACTGGGTGGCCTGGGCAGTTTTGATAAATTCAACCCTTATACGTTCAAGGGGATCGCTCCCGATCTGCTGGCAACCCTATCCGTGGAAACCTTGACCGCTGCTTCTCATGACGAACCTTTCGCTCGTTATGGTCTGCTGGCCGAAGAGATGGTCGTTGCCACCGATGGCCTTTCTGTGACCTATACGCTCCATCCCCAGGCCCGCTTTTCCGATGGGTCAGCTGTGACGGCAGCGGATGTGGCTTTTTCCTTCGATACGTTGCGATCGGAGCAGGCTAACCCCTTTTATCGTACCTACTGGCGCGATATTCAGCGTGCCGAGGTGCTGGACAAGCAGCGCATCCGGTTCCACTTTGCTCACAAAAGTCGTGAATTACCCCTGATTGCCGGCGAAATTCCGGTGTTGAGCCAAGCCTTTTTCAAGGAACGGGACTTTCGCAACGCCAGTCTGGTCCCACTTGGTTCGGGTCCCTATGGGGTTGAGAGCTACGACCTGGGCAAGACCATCCGTTACAAACGGCGTTCTGATTACTGGGGCTGGCAGTTGCCAACGCGACGGGGCCAGTACAATTTTGAGCAGATCGTCGTCAAGTATTTCAAGGATCCAGTGGTGATGCTGGAAGCCTTCAAGGCGGGTGAGTTCGATTTCATGGCCGTCAATAACTCCAAGGAGTGGGCCCGCGATTACCAAGGCGATAAATTCAGCAGCGGACAGGTGGTCAAGGAAAGTCTGCCTCATCGCAACAGCGCCGGTATGCAGGGCTTTCTGTTCAATATTCGTCGTCCTTTGTTGCAGGACATCCGGGTGCGTCAGGCCATCACCCTGGCTTTTGACTTCGAGTGGAGTAACCAGAACCTGTTTTATGGTCAGTATACCCGTTCATCCAGCTATTTTTCCAATTCGGAAATGGCAGCAACAGCGGCACCATCGCCAGAAGAGTTGACACTGCTGGAAAAATGGCGTCCCCACCTTTCTGAGGCTGTTTTTCAGCCTCCGGTCGTTCCTCCTTCGACCAGTCAGTCAGCGTCACCGCGCCAGAATCAGCGTCAGGCTGCGCAGCTGTTGCAGCAGGCTGGTTGGAAGATGGGGGCGGATGGCGTTCTGGTCGATGCCAAGGGTGCCCGGTTGGAACTTGAAGCAATGCTGGTTCAACCCGCTTTTGAGCGTATCATGGCCCCTTTTGCTGCCAACCTGAAGAAGGTCGGCATCCTGCTCAACTACCGCACTGTGGATGAATCGCTCTATCAGCGCCGGCTGGATCAGTTTGATTATGATATGGTGGTTCATACCTTTGCCCAGTCCCAGTCACCAGGCAGCGAACAGCGTGATTTCTGGCATTCCAGCAGTGCCACCGTTGCCGGTAGCCAGAACCTGATCGGTATTCAGGATCCTGTGGTTGATTTTCTGGTTGAACGGATTGCCTACGCCGATAACCGTCACGAGCTGATTACCGCCTGCCGTGCCCTGGATCGGGTCTTACTGGCTGGTCATTACCTGGTTCCCAATTTCCACATTCCCTACCACCGCATTGCCTACTGGAACCGGTTTGACCGGCCAGCGCAACCACCGCTTTATTACTCTCCCAATGAATGGTTGATGGGATGGTGGCTCAAGGGGGGGTAGCGGTCGATGTGGTCCTATATCCTGCGCCGTATCATGCTGATGATTCCAACCCTGTTCGGTATCATGGCGGTCAGCTTTGCCATCGTTCAGTTTGTGCCAGGTGGACCGGTTGAACGAATGATGGCGCAATTGCGTCACAGTCAGACCGGTATGGGGGAGGCATCGGCTGGTAGCAGTGCCAGTTCCTACCGCGGAGCGCAAGGGCTTGATGAGGCACAGGTCGAGTTGCTGCGTCGGATGTACGGTTTTGACCAGCCAGCCTGGCAACGGTTTATCCAGATGATTGGCCATTATATGCGTTTTGATTTTGGCGAGTCCTATTACCACCATCGTCAGGTCACCGATCTGGTGCTGGAAAAATTGCCGGTCAGTATCTCCATCGGTCTCTGGACCTTTGTCATCAGTTATCTGGTCAGCATTCCGCTGGGGATTCGCAAGGCCGTACGCCATGGCAGTCGGTTTGATGCCTGGACGTCGACGCTCATTTTGGTAGGCTATTCGATTCCCGGGTTCATGCTGGGGTTGCTGCTGATTGTCCTGTTCGGTGGTGGCAGTTTCTGGAACTTGTTCCCGATGCGCGGGCTGGTGTCGGACTACTGGGATACCCTGTCGTGGTGGGGACGTGTGGGCGATTATCTGTGGCATATTACCTTGCCGGTCACGGCCTCGATCGTGGGAGCCTTTGCCGTGACCACCATGCTAACCAAAAACAGTTTTCTGGAAGAGATTGCCAAGCAGTATGTGGTAACCGCCCGTGCCAGGGGATTGTCGCAATCGGCGGTGTTGTACCGGCATATTTTCCGTAATGCCATGATTCCGCTGGTGACTGGTTTCCCAGCCGCTTTCATTGCCGCTTTTTTTAGCGGCAGCCTGTTGCTGGAGACCATTTTCAGTCTGGATGGATTGGGCCTGTTGGGCTACGAGTCGGCCATCAACCGTGACTATCCGGTGGTGTTGGCCACGCTCTACTGTTACACCCTGCTCGGCCTGGTAACGCGGTTGTTGACCGATATCACTTACATCCTGGTCGATCCTCGTATCACATTTGAGGGTTATTAATTTGAAACATACCGATTTTCTTATTGTGGGTGGTGGTGTCATAGGCCTTTGCTTGGCGCTGGAAGCCAAGCTGCGTTATCCCGATCAGCGGGTCACGGTACTGGAAAAGGAACCTTATTGTGGGGCCCATGCCAGTGGACGCAACAGCGGTGTTCTGCATGCCGGTTTCTATTATGCGGCGGATAGTCTCAAAGCCCGTTTCACCCGCGACGGTAACCGTGCCTGGCGCGATTATTGTCAGGAACACCGTCTGAAAGTGAACGCCTGCGGTAAACTGGTGGTGGCGCAGGATGAAAACGATTGGGCCGGTCTTGATGAACTGTTGCGTCGGGCGCAGATCAACGGCATTGAGATGCAGGTGATCAGTGCTGATGAAGCGCGTGCCATTGAGCCTCGGGTCAAAACCTGTCAGCGGGCGCTTTTTTCTCCCTCGACGGCTGTTGTTGACCCTAAACGGGTGATGCGCTCCTTGACCGAACAGGTGGAGCGTCAGGGTGTTGACCTTCATCTTGGTACGGCCTATCTGTCGCGGCTGGCCCAGGATGGCAGCAGTTCCACAGTGCTGACCACGACTGGAGAAAGGATAGTCTGTGGCTATCTGATCAACGCGGCAGGCTTGCAGGCGGATCGGGTGGCTCACGACTTCGGTTTTGCCAAAAATCTGGTGATCCTGCCGTTCAAGGGGCTTTATCTTTACAGCAGTGAGCCTGTGGGAGCCTTGAGGCTGCATGTCTATCCGGTGCCCAACCTCAACAACCCGTTTCTGGGTGTCCACTATACCGTCACAGTTGATGGCCATGTCAAGGTGGGTCCAACGGCTATTCCAGCCTTTTGGCGTGAACATTACCAGGGTTGGCAGGGGTTCAACCTGGGCGAGTCGATCGATATCCTGTGGCGTGAGGCCGGACTGTGGTGGCGCAATGAATTTGACTTCCGCCGTCTGGCTTGGCAGGAGCTCAACAAGTACCGCAAAGGACACATGGTAGCGCTGGCCGAGCGCCTTGTCAGCCATGTGGACAGGAGTCACTATCATCGTTGGGGTGTGCCAGGAGTACGGGCACAATTATTGAATGTCTCTACCAGAAAGCTGGAGATGGATTTTCGTTACGAGGGTGATCGGCAGTCGTTTCATGTCCTGAATGCCGTTTCTCCCGGATTTACATGTGCCATACCTTTCAGCCGTTTTCTCTTCGATCAGATAGATACATTCAAGCAACAGGGATAACGCGGTGAATAGCAATTGGTTTTACAGGATTTTTCTGGTAGTGATTCTCATGGCTTGGAGTACGGATGGTCAGGCAACCACAGGGCATCGGCGTGGTTGTGAGTTTCCCATGCCCGGGGTTGAGGTCTGCTGGGAATTGACGGCCGATGAAAGGCCACTGATGTTGCCCCTTGAGCAGATTCACCTGTTGCCGGTTGTGCGTACCATCCGTTTCAATCAGCCGGAGATTCTGGTTGATTATACCCGCTGGATTTACCGTCAGCTGCTGTCGGCCAATTTGACGGAGCAACTCAAGCAGGAGTGGATACCGGTCGAGCATCTTGAGGGGGCCATTGAGGTGGCCCGACGTTCCGGTTGGCCAGCGCTGATCTGGATTAACCCGCGTATTCTGCGCGACAGCAGTCCTGGTACAGCCGGTGTGGTGGACTGGGATATCTATCTCATTGAGGTCAATCGTGACAAAGGTGGGCGGGGACAGCCGGATGTCCGTACCATGCGTGTCCGGGTCACATCCCATCCGCAGACCAAAAGTGGTGCAGCTGATAATGCTTTGTTGACGGGAGGCGCTTTGGTAGCCACGGGTATGGCCAAGCACAATCCGGCCCTGGCTGTGGGTGCTGTGGCTGCTTCCGCCGCTTTGGCGTCTGAATCACCACCGGTGGCTGGATATCCTCTGGAACTGCTGACTGAATTGGCTGTGCGGCAGGTGATTTATCTATCCCAGTTTGCTATCACCGAGTTACCGGGTGAACCCAATCCACGGTCAGAACGGTGGTGGCATTCCTGGCGCTTGTCGCATCCGGATCCAGCTACCGATGTCCCGGCTCCTGTTCCTGCTTCTGGTCCGGTTGCTCCTGGGTTGCTGGATCGACTGGTGGGTCCTCATCCATAGGGGGATTTGTGTTTAAAAATATTCGTGAACCTATTTGGGCCTTTGATGCCGAGTGGATACCCGATCCAAGGGCGGGCAGGTTGCTCTATAAGCTGGATGGGGCGGTTGATGATGAAACCGTCATGAAAGAGATGTGGCGTCAGGGAGGTGCCAAGGAAGAGGATCCAACGCCCTATCTCAAGACGGTACTCTGTCGGGTGGTGTCTGTCGCTGTGGTGACACACCGGATCAATACCCAGGGTGAGGTATTCATCCAGCTATTCTCGCTGCCTAAAAAAATAGCTGATCCTGAATTGGTGCGCGAAAAAAATATTGTCGCCACGTTCCTGGAGGCGTTGGGTAAATGGCACCCCTGTTTGGTGGGGTATAATTCGCTGGCTGCCGATTTGCGCATCCTGATTCAACGTGGTATTGTCCACGGGTTGCATGTACCGGAGTTTTGCAAGCGCCCTGGCAAGCCATGGGAAGCAGCGGACTATTTTGTCAAAGGCAATGACTGGAATATCGACCTGAAAGATGTGGTGACCCCAGGCTGGGGCCATGGTTCGCCTTCTTTGCACGAAATAGCAACCTTGAGTGGTATTCCGGGCAAGATGGACATATCGGGCGATCAGGTGCCGCAGCTGTGGTTGCAAGGCAAGCTGGACCAGATTGTGGCCTACAACGAATGTGACGCCTTGACCACCTATCTGTTGTGGCTGCGGGTGGCCTATTTCTCAGGCCATTTATCGGAGGTGGTCTATCTGGCTGCCCAGGAGGCCTTGCGTCAGTTGTTGCAGCGCGAGGCCAAAGAGTCAGGCAAGAATCACCTTCTGTCTTATCTGAACGAATGGGACCGACTACGTTCTGCTGTACTGGAATGATGACATGACACAACTGAAGCCACCTCGACCGCTGGAAAAGGCCGACGTCGTCCGGATCCTTCTCAATCAGGAAGGACGCGTGATGCTTTGTCTGGATGCAACCTGTTCTGGGGTGGCCGTTCCGCGCCGTTTTGCCTCCGACCAGGGGTTGAGGTTGATCCTGAACATCCAGATGCCCCAGCCTATTCACATCGGCGCCAACGCCATCGAGTCCGAACTTCGATTTGGCGGGATTCCCCATTACTGCATCATTCCCTATCAGGCCCTGTGGGGGGCTTATAATCCGGATACCGGCCACGGTATGCTCTGGCGTGACTCTATGCCGGAAGAGGTCCTGAGACAGCATCCCGCCACGGACGAGTCTATTTCGTGGCAGGACGATCTTGTCCCCAAGCCGCTTACTCCAAAGCAGCCGGGCGCAGCAACGGAATCAGCCACCGTGTCACCCAGACCGCGTCGGCGTCAGCCTAAAAAAGAACTGGCCGATGGGGGGATAGCCCCGGTCATTCCGATTATGGGAGAGCCGTCGTCTGGCAAGCCGAAACTGAAGCTTGTATCATCTAGTGACGCGCCACCCGACGATCTGAAATCTGTCAAAAAACACAGCAAGCCCAACCTCAAACTGGTCGAGTAGCGACCGATCGGATTGAGCTGTCCCTAAAGGATGAACCGCGACAAGTCCTCGTTACCACTCAAGGCTTCCAGCTGTTGCCGCACATAGGCGCCATCAATGGTGAAGGTCTGACCGCCCAGATCCGGAGCACGGAACGACAGATCATCAAGCAATTTCTCCATGACGGTATGCAAACGTCTGGCGCCGATATTTTCGACGCTGTCGTTGACCCGTGTGGCTATTTCCGCCAAGTTATAGATGCCGTCTGGCGTAAAATCAAGATGGACGTTCTCGGTCTCCATGAGGGCCTGATACTGTTTGGTCAGGGCGTTTTCCGGTTCAGTGAGAATACGCACAAAATCCTCTGCCCCCAGACTGCGCAATTCGACCCGGATCGGTAGCCGTCCCTGTAGCTCTGGTAACAAATCGGACGGTTTGGCCATCTGGAAGGCTCCAGAGGCGATAAACAGGATATGATCGGTCTTGACCATGCCGTGCTTGGTCGAAACGGTTGTCCCTTCCACCAGCGGTAGCAGATCGCGCTGCACGCCTTCACGCGAGACGTCGCCGCCGCGGGCCATCTCGCTATGACGGGCGCAGATTTTATCGATCTCATCCAGGAAGACAATGCCTGACTGTTCGACCCGTTCCACGGCATCACGCTGGGTCTGCTCGCGGTCCACCAGTTTGGCCGCTTCTTCATCGGTGAGCAGCTTGAGCGCCTCCTTGACGGGAACCCGGCGGGTGCGGGTCTGCCCACCGAGGATGCTCCCCAGCATTTCCTGCAGATTGATACCCTCCATGCCTTGCGGGGTGAAGACCTCCAGGGTTGCTCCTGCTGGACGGCTTTCACGCACATCGATCTCCACCTCGCGTTCGTCAAGCGATCCGTTTTGTAGTTGCTGACGCAGTTTGTTGCGCGTTGACGAGCTGTCGCTGCCAGAAGCGGTTGGCAGCAGGATGTCCAGCAGGCGTTCTTCAGCCAGGTGCCCAGCATTCTGTTGTACCCGGCGTTTGCCTGACTCGGTCAACATTTTGATCGATAGGTCGACCAAATCGCGGATGATTGATTCAACGTCACGACCGACATAGCCCACTTCGGTAAACTTGGTCGCCTCAACCTTGATGAAAGGGGCATCGGCCAGTTTGGCCAGACGTCTGGCAATCTCGGTTTTGCCAACGCCGGTAGGGCCAATCATCAGGATATTCTTGGGATAGACCTCATCGCGTATAGCTGCTGGCAGACGCTGGCGGCGCCAACGATTGCGCAGGGCAATGGCAACGGCCCGTTTGGCTTCATCCTGGCCAATGATGTGGCGATCCAGCTCAGAGACAATTTCGCGCGGCGTAAACTCGGACATGTCAGGACAACTCTTCAAGGACGAGGTTGGTATTGGTATAAATGCAGATTTCAGCGGCAATCTGCAGCGAATGTTCGACAATCTGCCGTGGTGTCATCGCGCTGTGGCGCAGCAGCGCCCGTGCCGCTGACAGGGCGTAAGAGCCGCCAGAACCAATGGCGATCACCCCTTCCTCGGGCTCCAGGATGTCGCCACTGCCAGAAATCAACAAGCTGCAATGAACGTCGGCAACGGCCAGCATCGCTTCCAGCCGTCTCAGGATGCGGTCGGTGCGCCAGTCCTTGGCCATCTCCACGGCAGAACGGGTCAGGTTGCCACCATGTTTGACCAGCTTAGCCTCGAAACGCTCGAACAGGGTAAAGGCATCGGCTGTTGCACCGGCAAAGCCAGCCAGAATGCGTCCATCCTGCATGGTGCGCACCTTGCGAGCATTGCCCTTGACAACAATGTTGCCGAGCGTTACCTGGCCGTCGCCACCCATGACCACATGGCTGCCGCGGCGTACCGATAAGATGGTGGTCCCTTCGAACATGCTGTAAGGACTCCTGGTTGTTGGGTAGGATGGGGGCTGCAGTATGGCATAAAAACGTTGGTTGTGTAAGGTATGTCGATATGGTTTGGTCACCTCTCCAGCCTCTTTCCCTGATACAGGGAATACCCCATCCCTGTAGTTATGTCGAAGATGGCCGCATGGCTGGGGCACTTTTTCTGTACGATGTTGAGGTCATGAATGGAGCCCTCTACCAGGATTTGATGGCCATGGGCTTTCGTCGCAGTGGATCGGAGATCTATCGGCCCCTGTGTGGGGGACATGGAGCGGGTTGTTATGATTGCGTGCCGATGCGTCTTCCAGTAGCCCGTTTTCATCCCAGCCGCAATCTGAAACAGGTAACACGCCGCAACAGCGATCTGGTGGTGACGCGACACCCGATACACTTCGATGGCGCGCATTTCCAGCTTTACCAGAATTATCTGGCCACGCGCCATGGTGGTGGTCCCATGGATAATCCGGACCCGGAGGCTTACTGGCAGTTTGTCTGGTCACCCTGGCTGGAAACGATGCTGGTCACCTTCCACCAGCAGCAACAGCTGTTGATGGTGGCCGTGGTCGATTTTCTGCCGGACAGCCTGTCAGCCGTCTATACCTTTTTTGATCCGCTGGCAAGCCGTCAGCGCAGTCTGGGCAGTTATGCCATTTTGTGGCAGATTGCCGAGGCAGCCCGATTGAACAAGAGCTGGCTTTATCTGGGTTACTGGGTTGATAACAGCCGAAAAATGCAGTACAAGGCGCGCTTTCAGCCGTCAGAAATTTACCGATCAGGCCGGTGGCTGCCGTGGCCAGTGCCTGCAGTGGGATGAGGCTCACCGCTGCTGTGCTACTACCGACGAACGGGGCAGATAGAGCTGTCGTGCCGATACCGGGGCCAGAAACTGGGAGACGCGCACCACTTCGACAGAGCGTTCCCTGATTTCTGCCAGCCATGCCTGCAAGGCTGTCAGAGTGGTGGTATAGGGATGTCCGATAGCAATGGCACCGCCCTGTTTGCGGGCTACCCGTTCCAGCAACCGCAGCTGTTGCAAGGTGAAGTCATGGTCCTGCTGGTTATCCAGAAAGACATCGCGCAGGGCATTGGGAACCTGCATCTGTTCGGCCTCCTTCCAGGCGACCGTCACGTTGGAGGTGCGACTGTCGAGGAAAAACAGGTTCCGGTCACGTAACACCCGCATGACTGTGTTCATGGGCGATTGCTGCGCTGTCAGACGCGATCCCATATGATTATTAACGCCCACCACCTCGGGAAAACGGGCCAGATTGGAACGTAACACCTGGTTGATCTGGTCATCCGACATGCCCGAGAACAGGGCCAGGGAACCCGGGTTGATGCGGGGATAGCCAAGGGGCTCCATCGGCTGATGCAGGATGATCTCCTTGCCAGTGGCACGACCAATTTCGACCACCCGACGTGCCAGAGGGGAATCAGGCAGGACCGCCAGGGTAATATCGGCTGCAAGGCGGGCGATGGCCTGCGAAGTGGAGGCATAGTAACCCAGGTCGTCGATGACGACAGCCACCCGTACCGCACTTCCTTCACCATGGGGAACTTTTTCCTGGGGACCATCCGATGAGGATAGCGGTAGCGGCACGGGCACCGCTAGCATAGGCGGGTTGTCATGATTGAGCAGCCCAACCGGATCGGTAATGAGGGCTGGGGAGGAGCTCTGCGACGCGTCATCGCTTTCTGTCAGATGCTCCTCATAAATGATCCCGGCATCAGCCACCGCAACCGGTGCCGGATGGGGCGGCTTGTCGTCCTGGTCGCGCAGCTCATCGAGAGCAGTCGACCAGGAGGGGTCGACTGGCGTTGCCGCAGGGACTATCACCGGATGGGCTGGCGCATCAAGGACATTTGGCACATCCATCAAGTCCCATACCACAGCAGAACTGGTGACCATCACCGCAAAGACAGCGACCGTGACAACACGCTTAAGACGCTGTCCTGAAGGGGGCTGGGGTGGAGGTTGTTTCGGCGGCATTGTTGGGTCTATTCTGAACGTCCGAAGACCTGCATGCCACGCAACAGATCGAGAGCGCGCTGCAGCTGATAATCCTCCTTGGTCCGTCCCGTAATGCGATCCACTTCCTCGCCGGTCTCCCCATCACCGCTGTTGCCTTCCGGCTCAGCCGGTTTTTTATCTTTTACCTTTTTCTCCTTCTGTCCGTTGGTAGCAGATGTGGCTTCGTCATGGTTCTGCAGATGACCCTTCAAATCGGCCTCCGTGGTACGCCGTTCGTTTTCCTTCTTGCTGGCCAGGGTCATTTCCTCCACCACGATGTCCGGTACGATCCCTTTAGCCTGGATGGAACGGCCATTGGGGGTATAGTACTGCGCCGTCGTCAGACGCATGCCCGAACCATCGGCCAAGGGCATGATGGTCTGCACCGATCCCTTGCCAAAGGATTGTGTGCCCATGATGACAGCACGATGATGATCCTGTAGCGCACCGGCAACAATCTCGGACGCCGACGCCGAACCGGAATTGATCAGCACCACCATCGGTACACGATGGATCAGGTCGCCCGGCTGGGCATCGAACGACATGTCTTTGCCCTGTATGCGCCCCTTGGTATAGACGATGCGGCCGCTATCGAGGAAGGCATCGGCGACTTGTACCGCCTGATCCAGCAGGCCACCCGGATCGTTGCGCAGATCCAGCACCACCCCTTTCAGACCGGATGAACCGCTTTGCTTGTGCAGGCTGGCAAGGGCCTCCTGCAACATCGGAAACACCTGCTCGTTGAACTGTATGATGCGCACATAACCGATGGCGTTAGGTTCCATGCGCCATTTGACACTGCGCACCTTGATGATGGCACGGGTCAGCGTCACCACAATCGGTTTGACCTCACCCTTGCGCGCCAGGGTCAGGGTGATTTTGGTGCCTGGCTTACCGCGCATTTTCTTGACCGCTTCGAGCAGGTCCATCTCCTGGGTGCTCTCATCCTCGATCTTGACAATCAGATCTCCCGGTTGTACGCCAGCATGGTGCGCCGGTGTGTCTTCGATGGGAGCAACGATCTTGATGGCCCGGTCTCCGCGGCTGATTTCAATACCCAGTCCGCCAAACTCGCCACGGGTATCAACCTTCATCTCCTTGAAATTTTCCGGTGTCAGGAAAGAGGAATGGGGGTCAAGCGTGCGCAACATGCCTTGAATGGCACCATAGAGAACTTTCTGATCGTCAATATCCTCGACATAATTTTGACGTATCTTGTCGTAAGCTTCCGAGAAAACACGTAATTTTTCATAGGTAATCTGACCGACAGCCAATACGTTGCCACCGATAAAGGCTGTTGCCGTGACAACAGCGGCTAGCAGCAGAATAATGAACAGATAGTTCCGGTTCCTCATCAGGTTTTCCCCAAACATGTTGCGACTCATTTCAGTGATCAAAAGACAAACAACTGCTTTTCACGCGGAGCAAAGCAGCATGTTTTTGAGCCAAGTGATGCCAGTAATTGTTGTGACTGTTCCAGCTTTTTATCGATGTGTGCATCGGTCTGGTCTGGATCGTGGTGATACAGGTAGAGACCCTTGACCTCTCCACGGTGTGCCAGTTCCGTCACGTTGTTGACGGATGAATGGCCCCAGTCAACCCTGGAGGCATATTCCGTTTCTGTGTAGGTGGAGTCAATGATGAGTGCATCGCTGTTACGGATGAAGCGGGTAAGTCTGTCGTAGTAGACCGTACTGAATTTGCTCGAGTCGGACGGATAGAGTTCATTGTCAGTGATGTAACAGATGACCCGACCCCGATATTCAATGCGATAGCCGAGACAGTTGCCTGGGTGCATCAGCAGCATGGTATGCACCGTTGGGCCGTGATGGAAGGAGACAGTCTCTTCGGTAATGTCGCGGAAATAGACCCTGGCGCCAAATTCCTTGATTTTAATAGGGAAATAAACCCCATCCATCTGGGCTGAAATGATCTCACGGGTACTGAGCTGGCCGTGAGGCGTGCCAAAAATCTCGAATTCGTTGCCCTGCATGTACATCGGAACAAAAAAGGGCAATCCGTTGATATGATCCCAGTGGGGGTGCGAAATGAACAGCTTGGCTTCCATGGGGAACTGGCGCCGTTGCATCAGATGGTCGGAAAAGGCCTTGAGACCGGTTCCAGCATCAAAAATGAAATAGGGACCCTTTGAGAATTGCAGCGAGATGCAGTTGGTGTTGCCGCCATAATGGACTGAATCGGCACCGCAACGGGGCAGGGTTCCCCGTACGCCCCAGAAGGTCAGTTCGATATGGTCGTTGAAGATCCGGTTGAGCTGTTGCACGAACAGCTCCGGCTGGATCGGTTTGACAAAATAGCCGTCTGCCCCCAGTTCGAGTGCCCGTTTGCGGTCAAACTCGTACGGCTTGGCCGAGACAATGATGATCTTGATGGCGTTGTATTTGCTTTGACGCCTCAATTTTCGGCACAGATCGAGCCCCATCTGCCCATGCAGCATAATGTCAAGCATGATGCAATCCGGATGTTCTGCCTCAATGGTCTTGAACAAGTGAGCATCGCTGTCAGCTACAGATCGTACCCGGTGACCTTCCTGTTGCAGCAGGTTGGAGACCAGATCCTTGAATCCGCTGTCACTATCTATAATAAAAACAAGTTTACTATCCATAAATCAAAAACCAATCTGCCTTTTGATTACATCGTGAGATGCCGTTTGTAACGGCGATAGGAGTCAAGCACCTTGACCACATATTGCTGCGTTTCCTGGTAGGGAGGAATCTGGTAGCCATACTTGCGTACGCTCTCCTCTCCAGCGTTGTAGGCTGCCAGGGAGAGAATCAGATCGTGATTGAACAGCTGCATGAGGTAGCGCAGGTGACGGGTACCAGCAAAGATATTGATCTCAGGGTTATAGCGTTCCTGGTCACTGACTCCATAGCGCAGTGCTGTGGCCGGCATCAGTTGCATCAGACCGGCAGCGCCCTTGTGCGAAACAACCGATGGGTTGAAGTTGGACTCCACCTGGATGACGGCATGCAGCAGGGCCTCATCGATACCATACTGTTGTGCTGCCTGGGCAATGGTATCACGGAACGTCTGGGGTGACGACAGCGGCGCGTGCCAGAAACGCTGGGGTATCGATTGGGGCAGCGATTGGGGCAGCGATAGGATGCTATCGGACCGGGCAGGGGAGGGCGTTGTGCGCACCACTCTCTTGTAACGGTTGTCCCGATGGCGATCGGTAAGGTGAATGACGCCGCTGCTGTCGACAAAGCCATAGATATCCGCCATGACCTGGCGTGGCAGGAGGCAGGATCCCGACAGCCCGATCAGCCATGCCAACAGGATGGTCCGGGTGGTTAAACCGACTGTGCCAGTGGGGACTGTGCTATTGATCATGTAGGGGAACCACACCAATCTGTTGCATCATAGGGACTCTGTACCTATACAATACACTTCATGCCACGATCAAGCAAGAAATGAGCAGAGTGGCACTGAAATGATATTTGTTTGTCAAGGGGATGCAGTCAGGGACGCAATCAAAGCTTTCAGGTCAATCTTGTCGTTGCTGTTGCGCGGCAGGCTCTTCCTGGCGTGGAACCCTTTCGGTATGGCGTAGTCAGGCAAAATCTGTCGTAGCGACTGACGCAGCTGGTCATGATCGAGCGCATCAGCCGTTTCGATAAAGGCGTGCAGCTCACCCTCGACGACACCGCAGCAGGCGGCACTGAAACCAAGGCAACGAATGGCATGGCTGACCTCATCCAGTTCAAGACGGTGGCCGTGGATCTTGACTTGGTGGTCGAGACGATGGCGGAAGTAGATGTGTCCATCGATCCGTTCGCAGCAGTCGCCGGTGAAGTAGGCGGGCTGTTCGACGCCATCCAGCCACAGCGACCGGAAGGCACGGGTACTCTCCTGTGGATTGCGCCAGTAGCCTCGTGCCAGCTGCGGACCGGTGATGACCAGCTCGCCATGATCCATCAGATGGATTCCCATGCCCTCAATGGCTTCACCGATGGCCAGTGTGCTGCGTGTGGCCTGTTGATGGTTGTTGCGATCAAGGCAGAGCAGGGTGCAGGAGACCGTGGCCTCGGTGGGACCATAGGTGTTGTGCAGCCGGATATCCGGCCGGGCGGCAAAGAGGGCTTCAACATGGTGGGGCAGCAGTGGTTCACCGCAGAAGGTGGCCAGACGCAGCGAGGCCAGATGATTCGAGGTCAGCTGACGCGACTGCAGCATCAGGTCAAGAACGCTGGGAACCGAATTCCAGATGGTCAGGGCATGACGACGGATCGCCAGGGCCGGCATCAGCCGATCCTGCGGTGTGGTCAGGGGAAACAGCGTTGCTCCACCGCACAGCGCCCCGTAAATATCCAGCACACTGAGATCGAAGGCGATGTTGGGGTGTTGCGACCAACGGTCATCCGGAGTGACCGCCATGGCCTGCAGGGCCCAGGCGATGTAGTGGTTCAATCCACTGCGCGGGATCATCACTCCTTTCGGGATGCCAGTCGATCCGGAAGTGAACAGAATGTAGACCAGATCATGAGACGGACGAGGATCGGCCAGTGGTGGTGGTAACGGAGCGTTGCAATCGATCCACCCCTTCAGCGCAGGCAGCTCAACCGTCAGGGTCGAGCGCAACGACGCGGTGGTGATGATCACATCGGGATCAAACTGACTGGCAACCTGTTGCTGGCGCTGCAGGGGAGCAGCGGTGTTGGTTGGCGCATAATAGCCACCTGACGCGGCAGTGGCCAGCATGGCGGCATAAGCCTGGGCTCCGGCCGGCAGGTGAATCAGCACCCGAGGATGATCAATGCCGAACTGTGCCAGTGCTGCGGCCCAGCCCATCACCCACTGTTGCAGCTCGCCATAACGGTAAATTTGGCCCGATTCGACCACAGCGGCGTGATCGGGTCGCTGATGACACTGCTGCAGAAAGCGCTCAAGAATATCTGTCATGTTGTCAGGCCGTTCATGTTGCCAAGATCAGTGCGTAAGGGTTGATGTCAAGCTGTGCCAACACACAGGCAGCAAGATCACGCAAGCGCATGCAGTAACTGCGGCCGTAAGGACAATCGGCTTGCTGCAGAGCGCCCGTTGCCATCATCCAGGGGATCACCGCATCGAAATTCTCCCGCACCGGCTGCTCCTGACGACGGCTGTAATAACGGCAGCCAATCGGCTCAGTAGGCAGATCAACCCAGCAGCGGTAGGGAACATGGGCCACCGCCTCCAGGTGGTGCAGAAAGGTAGCCCCCTGGGAGAAACGGCAACCAAGCAGCAGCAGCTTGCAATCGTGGCGCTGCATGAGGTCGAAATCCGATCCCGGACCGAGCGATACCGATCCATCGGGTTCGGTCAACCTGTCGCGCAGGCGACCGATAGCGGCGTGGCTATGGATCGGACAGCGGCTGCGTACCGCATCCGGTTGCTGGCGCACCAGCTCTGACAGCGGTCCCATATCGGTACCCGGAGCGGCTGAAGAGGCAAAGGTGTAGGTCGGAACGATCAGGGTTCCGGTCGGGCCGATGGTCTGTTGCAGCGCCTGCAGCACCGTCGCCGCCTCGCCCTCGATCAGGCCGAAGGAGAGCAGCCGGCTGTGAACCACCACGTTATCGCCTTCTTGCAGCCCCAGCTGTTGCAGGTGCTGTCGCAAATCCTCGCTACGGGTCACTTGCAAAGGCATTGGGTCATCACCAGATCGATCAGTCGTTGTGCCACGGCCTGTGGCCGGTAATGAGTCAGGGCCCACTGCTGGCCAGCAGCGGCGATGTCAGCCAGGCGGTGCTGCTGATCGATGATGGCAGCCACGCTGCCCTTCGGATCCGACAGATCAACCGGCAGGTAATGTTGCCATGCCACCGGCATCTGTGGCAACAGAAATCCGTAGCGGTCAAAATCGAGATGCAGGGTCAGGCAGCCAGCCGCCAGCGATTCCCAGAACCGGAAGCTATCCCAGCGCAGCACCACCGGGTCCTGCAGGAAGGTATAATGCTTGAATGGGCCGTAGTCCTTGAAGCAGTTACTGCGTGCCAAATTGGGAAAGAAATGGCCGCCATAAGCAAGGCAGGCCTGGTACTGCTTCAGCTTGTCGAAATGATCCTGATAGCGCAGACCGTGCTCATCGTCGCCCTGGCCATCCTGATAACGCACCGCCTGTTGGTCATCGTCCGAGAGTCTGCGATCAACGGTCAGCCACTGTTCCAGCCAGGGTAGCAGGGCCAGGTCGAGCACATGGCGTATACCCTGGTTGAAGGATGGCCGAAAATTGTGCAGGACGACTGGACGGCGTTGCCCAAAGGGCAGCCCACCGGCGGTAGCCTCGATGGTCTGCTGCGACAGCCCGAACGCCCATGGGACGCGCCAGCCACTGATGTTGATGAAACGGTTTTCATGGGCCATCAGGGCCGGAATTTCTTCCGGAGTGATGTAGCTCTGCAGATTGTCGGACATGCACAAAATCAGCTTGACCGCTCCCTGGTAGACCTGGATCGTTCTCATGTAGGCCGGGCTGTAAGTGTTGTCGTTGACCTCGAACAGGTAGACCAGCGGCTGTGGTTCATAGATCGATTGCCAACGCAGCAGGGGAGGAGCATCGATATTGGAATAGACCGGGATGCCGAGAGCTTGAAATCCTTGTGCCAGGGCCCGCGAGGTCATGGAAAAACGTGAGAACAGGCCATCGTGGAAGTAGATGTAAAGACCCTGGAACCGTTCCCTGAAGGCGTTGGTGATGTCAGACACATTCTCTCCCTGGCGTAGTTGATAGGAACGACAAAATCGGTTATGATCCCGGACACACCGAAAATCCTGTTACCTGAGGATCTCTTCTGCTATGGGTCACCCGCGCACGCTGCAACCGGATATTGATCATGACGGCACGGCTACCGTGTTACTGGCGGCGCTGCCCCAGCCGGTTATGGCTCTGCACGGCTTGGCCACGGATCGTGGTGAGCTGGAAATCCTGTTCTGGAACAGCTCTTGTGAGCAGCTCAGTGGCGTAGCAGCAGCCGATATCCACCACACAGCCACCCTGACCCGGCTGTTTGGCGATCAAGCCTGGTCATCCGACGCCATCATAGATCGAACCTGGCACTGTCGCAACGGTATGGTGCGCACTCTGCGCTGGCAGCGCTTTTCCCTGCCATGGCAGGATGACAGGGTGTGGTATGTCGGTCAGGATATCACCGAATCGCGTCGCATCGAAGAGCAGTTGCGCATCATGATCGGTTATGATCCCGGACACACCGAAAATCCTGTTACCTGAGGATCTCTTCTGCTATGGGTCACCCGCGCACGCTGCAACCGGATATTGATCATGACGGCACGGCTACCGTGTTACTGGCGGCGCTGCCCCAGCCGGTTATGGCTCTGCACGGCTTGGCCACGGATCGTGGTGAGCTGGAAATCCTGTTCTGGAACAGCTCTTGTGAGCAGCTCAGTGGCGTAGCAGCAGCCGATATCCACCACACAGCCACCCTGACCCGGCTGTTTGGCGATCAAGCCTGGTCATCCGACGCCATCATAGATCGAACCTGGCACTGTCGCAACGGTATGGTGCGCACTCTGCGCTGGCAGCGCTTTTCCCTGCCATGGCAGGATGACAGGGTGTGGTATGTCGGTCAGGATATCACCGAATCGCGTCGCATCGAAGAGCAGTTGCGCATCATGACCAGTGTTTTCGACAGTGCCATGAGCGAGGTGGAACAACACATCCACGTCACACGGCAGATGTTCGAGGATGCGGTTGAGTACGATGCCCTGACCGGTCTGCCCAATCGCGTGTTATTCCGCGACCATCTCAGTCAGGCCATGCTTAATGCCGATCGTACCCTGTGCAAGGTAGCCCTGGCGATTTTTGACCTCGATCTGTTCGGCAACGTCAACGATACCCTGGGACAGTCGAGCGGTGACGTACTGTTGCAGCAGGTGGCGCAACGGTTGAACCAGTCGGGACGGGATGGCACCATCCTCTGTCGTCTCGATGGCGATGAGTTTGCCCTGATTCTGGAACATGTTGTATCGTTGCAGGAGGTCATCCATACCGTACAGCGGCTGTTCGACACCATGAAGCAGCCGGTGCTGCTCAAGAGTCAGGAGATCTATGTCGGTGTCAGCTGTGGTATCGCCCTTTATCCTACCAACGCTGGCGATATCGACCGACTGGTCAAATGTGCCAGTCTGGCCCTGCACCGAGCCAAGCGATCGGGTCGCCATCACTTCCAGTTCTACAGTGAATCGATGGAGGCGGTTGCCTCCAACCGTCTGGCCATGGAGACCAGGTTGCGTCGCGCTCTGGAGCGGCAGGAGCTGACCGTTCACTACCAGCCCAAGCTGGATTTGAAAAGACGCCGCATCATGGGTGTCGAGGCGCTGACCCGCTGGCCATCGGAGCAGGGCATGGTGCCCCCCTCGGAATTCATCCCGCTGGCTGAGGAGACTGGCCTTATCCTGCCCCTGGGGGAATGGATGTTGCGTCACGCCTGCCTGGAGATGAAACAGATGGTGTCATCCGGTCGGGATGACTTCCGTGCCGCCGTCAACCTGTCGGTGATGCAGTTGCAGCAGCCCGATTTTGTCCGTCGGCTGATGGCCATTCTCTCCGAGACCGGGTTGCAGCCGACCCATCTGGAACTGGAGATCACCGAAAGCCTGATGATGGCCGATGTTGAGCAGGCCCGTCGTGCCCTGGATGCCCTCAACGAAATGGGTATTCACATATCGGTCGATGATTTTGGTACGGGCTATTCCTCACTAAGCTACCTGAAACGGTTGCCACTGGGCACCCTGAAGATTGATCAGTCGTTTGTGCGCGACCTGGCGGAGAATTCCGACGATGCCGCCATCATCACCGCCATCATTTCCATGGCCCACAGTCTGGGTATGGATGTGGTAGCGGAGGGGGTCGAAAATGGTGTTCAGATGGATTTTCTGCGCAGCCGTGGCTGTGACCATATCCAGGGCTACCACATCAGTCGGCCCCTGTCGTTCGAGGCCCTGTTGCAGGTGATGGAAAGGCAGGAGCGATGAAGGCCTATCTGCAACGGGTCAACCAGGAAAGCCAGCTCATCTGGTATTATTTCATTCAGGTACAGCCCGATCTGCTGGGACGGTGGCAGGTGATTCGCGAGTGGGGTCGGCTTGGCTCGCCTGGTACCGTGCGCAAGACACCCTATCCGGACCCGGTTGAGGCCCTCAATGCCCTGCAGATCCTGCGCGACCAGCTGATCCAGAAAGGCTATCGTGTTGTCATGCAGGAAGGACTCAAACAATCCATGGCCGATTATGTGCGCGAAGGAGCATGAAATATGAGCATCATCCACGAAATCATGGTCACAGGCCCGTTGCAGGTCAATTGCCATATTCTCAGCCATTCGGACCATGAAGAGGCGATCCTGATTGATCCGGGCTGGGATGCCAGCCATCTGCTGCAACGGTTGAAGAAACTGGGCAAGCGTCTGACGCATATCGTCAATACCCATGGTCATGCCGACCATATCGGTGCCGTGGCGCAGTTGCAGCAGCTGACCGGTTGCCAGTTCTGGCTGCACAATGGTGACCAGGAACAGGTGGCCAAGGCCGCCCGAGATGCGGCTTCATGGGGCATGTCAGCCTTTGGTCCGATGCCGCGCATCGACCATGCGCTGCAACACGGTGACCGGTTAGCGCTGGCCGGTGTCACTCTTGAGGTCATCCATACCCCGGGCCATACCCGCGGCGGCGTCTGCCTGCGCTGGCAGGATGATATCGCCACCGGTGATACGCTGTTCGCCAGTTCCGTCGGACGCACCGATCTGCTGGGTGGCAACCACAGCCAGCTGTTACAGTCCATCCGTGACCGGCTGCTCTCCCTGCCAGACTCGATTGTCTGCCATCCGGGCCACGGTCCATCGACTACCATCGGTCGTGAGCGCCATTTCAATCCGTTTTTGAATGAGTGAGGATTAGCCGTATCCGGAGAAGATGGTTAGTCTTATGCTTTGCCCGATCACTTCAAACAACGGTATACGTCCAGAAATGGCCTGACTTTCACGGATGATGGCAAGAAATCCGACTCCACGGGCTTCCATCAGGCTCCTGCCCGTGATGGGGCTTGGGAAATCCCGAAAGAATCCCGATAAGTGCTGATTGCGTCGCATGGGCTGGCAACCGGCATACAGATCTTCTGGTTTGAGCGTGTTGTGCAAAAAACCAGGGTTTTTGATTTCCATCCGATCCGGAAACAGGTTGATAATGATTTGGGAGCCTGTCAGCTCGTAATCACGGTGAACGGTGGCGTTAACAATCGCTTCCTGGATGGCAAGTCCGCTATAGCAAGGCTTATCTATACGGCCCAGTGCCGTTTTCTCGGATTGAACCAGTAAAAAGGGGCTTTTCGTAAGGTACTCCAGCACGGAGTCGATCTGGGTGTTGACGGGCCCCTCAAATCGTTTGACATCCAAGGTATTACCATCAGCTGTGGCATGGTCATGGATGGCGACTTCAAGATAAGCGCCTGCCAGCCAGTTCGCGGGACGGTCGGTAAAAAGGAGCACCCCCAGGTTGGTCAAACGCCATGAACCATCCTCATTGCGCAACACCAGTTTCAGGTTTTCCAGCAGCCGTTCCGGTGCAAGACCGCTTTCCAGGAAAGAGTGCCCGAATCTCCGTCTGTAGTACGCATCAAACCGGTCAAGGTTGAAATGGTCGAGGTTTGTTCCAGGGCAGGGACGCTCCTCGAAAGGAATCAGCAGGGATCTTGCTGCCAGTAGACGGCCAAGCTGTTCAGCGGGGATCGGGGTACGGTGACTGCTGACCCGTTTCAGGAATTTTCCGTCCGAGGTGTGGTGAACATAGTGGCGCGACTTCGGTATATCGATGTGCAGCACCAGTCTGTTCACTCCCGCCGCATCCGGTAGTTGGCGCCAGTTCAGGCGAGGTTCCATGCTCCCTTTGGGTTCGCAGGCATCCAGGGCGCAATTGACCACCCATTGTTCAAGAATCTCGCGTTTATCGGGATCGATGCCCACCACATCGCCAAATTTATTGACGCCCAGCAAAACAACGCCGCCCTCAGTATTCGCCATGCTGATAAAGACTTCGGCGATAACCCTGGCGGCACGTCCTTCCTCACTGGCAAAACGAGGTTGGTTATCACGGAAGAGCACTTCCTTGAATTCGAGGTAGGTATCCTCTCCCGCCGTGATTTCCCGGATCATTTCGTCGGTAGATTCATACATAGGTTGTGTCCATCTTAAAAATGGTATTTCTCCCTGCGCTGGCGGAAGGCCTGTTCTGATCCCTCCATGATGTCTAGAATAGCCCTGGTCACATCTTCCCGGTCTAATCCGCCTTCAGCGCGTTTGACACCACGTCCTTTCTGCACTTCGAGTGCATACACCAGTTCGGCGTTCCCGTTAACAGGGAGATTGGGATTATGTGTTGCCAGGATAATCTGGCGGGAATGCTTCAATCGACACAGCATGGGCACCAGCTCCCGGAAGATGAAATTGGAGTCCAGTTCGTCTTCGGGTTGGTCGATAACCAGAGGATGCTGTCCTTTGGCCAGCAGCATGGCCAGGGCTGCTGTATTACGTTGGCCATCCGAGAGGGTACCTTCCGAAATCCGACCGACTTCCTCATGGCCATCAGCGCGATATAACACGAGATCGACCGTATCCTCAATGCGCATCAGCCGTGCATCCTGCCATGCTTTCCACGCAACGCCGGATAGATGGGACTTGACCTCTGCAAAGGTGATTTGGAGTGCACCCAGCTTTACTGAGACACCGGAAAGGCTATCCTGCTCATGTTCCAGCCAGGATTGCAGCATGACCCATAATGAAGGATAGTCATTGTGCCCTGTGTCTAGATATTCCTGGTAAATCATCGCGCCAATTTCATCCCAGTTGCGTCCCAATCGCGTTGTGCGATCGGTACAAAGTCTGCTCCAGATGGCGTCGAAGGCTACCCTGTCCGATGAGTAGGACACAATAAGTCTGATGACTGGCTTGTCTCCGGACGCAGCAGAGCGGGTCATGTCGTCAGCCAGTTGTTGGCGCACCGCATAGCAGGCCTGCCAATTTTGATGCAGTAACTGGAATAATTCAGGCAATCGTCGCAGCAGCTGCTGCAACTGAAGACGCTCTCTTTCTTTTTGTTCCAGCTCCTGCTTTTTGAGGGCTCTTTTCTGGCCGATTTCCTGGATGCGGTGTACGTCTTCAGGGTCAAGACCTTTTTCTGTACAAGCCTGGACCAACGACGCATCGGCTTGTGCCATTTGTTGTTGAATAGTGAACCACACCGGATCGTTCTCAAACAGATCGAGAACGTTCTTTCGGTAGGTTGCCACCACTTGGCTAACCTCTGCCTTCAAGGCTTCTTTGGCTTTTAGGATCTGCTCATCCTTTTCCTGAAACCATGATCCATGAACCCACCTATTGGTGGCCGATCCTAACACGGTATGGGTTTCACAAATGTCATCGGCCATAGCGAGCAGACGGGAGGTATCGTCGTCCAGGGTGCTCTTCAATTTTTGCATGTAGGCCTGTTCAGACTTCAACCCCTGGTGCCTGTTGGTGTCGTCCTGCAGAGCCGCACGGGCTTGCCACTGCCGCTCTAATTCAGCGTTTTCCTGCCGCAGGCGGTTAATGTCCTTTTCTGTTTGCTCAAGGGTGGCTATGGAGGAGAACAGTTGCCCAATCTGCCATCGCAATTCTGCTTCCTGTTGCCGTAGTGGGTTCAGTTCCTCCCTGGCAAACTCATCCAGCAAGGTCAACAGCACATTGCCTCCTCGTGCCGTGATCTGATTCAACTGCTGCTGGCTGAAAAACTGTATCGGCAGATCTTTCAGAAAAGAAGCGAGGTCTGACATGGAACGACCCTCGACATGGCATGAACCACTTCCTGCCTGGGAGGCGGTATAAACCAGCTGATCCTCTATTCCGTCGGCATCACGCCAGTGGACGCGTATTTCAGAGCCGGCTTTTTTTGTCAGCAGATCCCTGATGCGATCGACCTTTTCTCTGGTTCTGTCGTCCATTTTTGGGTCGTTATCCTTGCCCATGGCTAGGCGCATGCCTTCCAGAAGTGCCGATTTGCCGCTGCCGCGTCCGCCGATGATGCAATTGAGGTTGGGCGAGAAGC
>JADGCH010000024.1 GCA_015229115.1 Magnetococcales bacterium | reverse complement strand
GAGGTGTTTGCCGATCTGCCGCAGCTGTGCCCCTCACTCCATTTGCCGATCCAGAGTGGTTCAGACCGTATTCTGGCTGCCATGGGACGGGGCCACAGTGCGGACGACTACTGTGACTGGGTTGACCGTTTGCGTCAGGCCCGGCCCGATCTGGCCATGGCGTCCGATTTTATCGTTGGTTTCCCGGGTGAGAGCGAACAGGATTTCCAGCAGACGCTTGATCTGGTTGATCGGGTTGGCTTTGACCATGCTTATTCATTCCGCTTTTCCGCTCGTCCTGGTACTGCAGCGGCACAGATGGGTCCGCTGGTTGCTGATGCGGTGGCTGCTGAACGGCTGCAACGGTTGCAGCAGCGTCTGGAGCAGTGGCAGTTGCAGAGCAACCGCAAGCAGGTAGGCCGGCATGTGGCCGTACTGGTTGAGGGTCCGTCGCGCATGAGTGCCACCGATCTGGCCGGGCGTACCCCGGACGGCAGGGCCATCCACTTCCCGGTTGCGTTGGAGGACACCTCCCGTTGGATTGGACAGATTGTGACCGTCACGGTGACCGAAGGGCTGCCCAACTCGTTGCGTGGGCGACTGACAGGTGATGGCTGAACCGGTCACCGCCGTGACACACGATGTCATGACTTTTCCGGATAACCAGTTGGCTATCCAGATGTTTGGCGCCTACGACCAGTACGTGGACCTGATCGAACAGCGGTTGGCGGTGACCCTTCATCCGCGCGGTAACAGCCTGGTCATGACGGGTCAGGCGGGGCAACTGTCCGATGCACGGCAGCTGCTACAGGAGATCTATCGCGGACTGGAGCAGGGCGTTGTTGTCAACCGCAGTCGTATCGAGGCATTGCTGCAGATGGTCACCGAAGAGGAACCCCTGCCATCGCAGCTGGATATCGAACTGCGCACCCCTTGCCGTGTGATCGCGGCACGCAATGTGCGTCAGGCCAGTTACATTCGCCTCATGCAACGTTTCGATCTCACCTTCTGTATCGGTCCAGCCGGTACTGGCAAGACTTATCTGGCCGCTGCCGTTGCGGTGGCTGGCTTGATTGAAGGGCGCTGGAGGCGTATCATACTGACACGCCCTGCTATTGAAGCGGGCGAGAGGTTGGGTTTTTTGCCCGGGGATCTGCAGGCCAAGGTTGATCCTTACCTGCGGCCGCTGCACGATGCCCTGCATGACATGCTCGGTGCCGAGCGGGTTGAGCGCATGCTGCAGCAGCGCGTACTGGAGATTGCACCATTGGCCTATATGCGCGGACGCACGCTGGAACAGGCTTTCATTATCCTGGATGAAGGTCAGAATGCCACTGTGGCACAAATGAAGATGTTTCTGACCCGTTTGGGAGCGGAGGCGCGCATGGTGGTTTGCGGCGATGTGACCCAGGTCGATTTACCCGCTGCCGCTCCATCCGGTCTGAGCCATGCCCTGCAGCTGTTGCGCAACGTGGAGGGTATAGGTTTTGCCACCTTTACCGATCGGGATGTGGTGCGTCACCGGTTGGTGCGGCGCATTGTCCAGGCCTATGAACAGGCAATGAAGTGAATATGAACAGCCATCCAGTCAAAGAGAAGCCTCCTGCCGCCGTATCACCCCCAGCCCGGCCGACCGGCTTTTTAAGCCGGTTAAGACAGCATTACCGCAAGTGGATCCAGAAATGGATGGCATCGGCTTATGCATTTGATTACACGCTATTTTTCCTGCTGGTGCTCTGGCTGACCATTCTTTATTCACCGGTAGCCCTTCAGCCTCCTTATCTCCCTGAAATTGGTGATATTGCTCTGAAAGATGTTCAGGCTGATGTCGAGCTGCTGGTGGAAGATCGTGATTCCACCAGACGCCGTCGTGAAGAGGCCGAACAGAGGGCCTTGTCGATTTACGACTGGGATCCGGGTATGGTGGACCAGATCTTCACCAGTGTACGTGAGTCGCTGGTCTGGCTGGCCCATCTGCGTCGCTATGGTACGCCGCTGAGCGAAGAGGCGCTGCGACAGGTTTTCATGCAGCGGCTCAACGAAGAGATCACCCCGGAGTCGTTTCGTGCCTTGTTGGCCCTGGATCCGCTGGCCCCCACGGAAGCGGGTATCGATGTGCTGCAGGAGAGCGGCAAGGATCCGCCGGCAAGGGAGGGCAACGATGGAACAGCCGATATGGTGGCCTATGGCTATGCTGATCTGCTCGAGATTATCCAGCTCTGGTTGCGGCCGTTGGGACAGCAGCGCGTGGTCAACAGCACCGATACCATCCGTGATATGGAACGTGGACCCTATATCATCAATTCACTGACCACAGGTAGGGAGATCCGCTTGGTGGGAGCGGTCGGCGTCATCAGCCTGGAGGAGATGCGGCTGTTAATGATGCGGACGTTGCGCGATCGTCTGAGTGGTGTTGTCAGACCGGTGCAGTTGTGGCTGCTTGAGGAGACGCGGGCGCAATTGCGGCCCAATGTGGTGCTCAATCTGGCTGAGACTAACTTGCGTAAACAGCGTGCCGTCGATGCCGTCGAGTCGGTCTATTTCCGTGTACGGCGCGGTGAGCTGGTGCTGCGCAAGGGCGATGTGGTGACGGCGGCAACACGTCTGAAGATCGAGTCGATCAATCAGGATCACTGGACCGGACTGTCGGTGTTTCGCATTGCCGGCCTCTCTGGCACGCTGATCTTGTTACTGTTGCTGAGTCGCTGGTTTCTGATACGCACTTCCGATTTTTTCCCGCGTGACCGCAAGACGCTCTATATCCTGGGTACCATTCTGATGGTCACCTCGCTGTTCAACGTGTTTGCTCTATTGATTGGTCGTGGGCTAGCCTCCATGTTTGGCTGGACCGATGGATTGGAGTTCTATCTGCCACCGGTCTCTTTAGGTGCGGCCATGGCTTCCTTGACCATTGGCGCCCGGCTGTCGTTGCCCGGTGGGTCGATGGTGCTGGGAGCGATTCTGTCGTTTCTGACTTCCCTGGCGGTCAATGGTGGATTGGCGCAATTTGTTTACTATTTTGCTGGTTCCCTGGCCGGCAGCCTCAGCATGCGCGTCTGTCGCCACCGTTTCGACCTGTTGCGGGCTGGCCTGTGGATTGGTGTGGTGCAGATGTTTTCGGTACCGATTGTCGAGGCCTTATCGGGTCATGTACCGGAGCGGGAATGGCTGGTGGCTATGTCACTGGCTTTTGCCAGTGGCTTGCTGGATGGTTTTCTCGCTCTGGCGATCATTCCGGTATTTGAACGGGTGTTTAATCTGACCACCGATTCGCGTCTGCTGGAACTGGCCTCCGGCGATCATCCCCTGCTCAAGCAGCTGTCGTTACGCACGCCCGGCACCTACCACCATTCGGTCATGATGGGCAATCTGGCCGAAGCCGCTGCCGAGAGTATTGGCGCCAACCCGCTCATGGCACGGGTGATGGCCCTCTATCACGATATCGGCAAGATGAACAAGCCACACTATTTTGTCGAAAACCAGTCGGGTGAGAATCGTCACGATCATCTGCTGCCCTCCATGTCGGCTAAGATTATTATGGCCCACATCAAGGATGGTGTCGAGTTGGCGCGGCAATACAAGCTCGGAGGACCGATCCTGGAGGCCATTACCACCCACCAGGGCACTTCTCTGCTACAGTTTTTCTATAACAAGGCCCTCAATGAAGCCTCCAGGCGAGGCGAAACGGTGATGGAAAACGACTACCGTTACCCGGGCCCCAAGCCACAGACGCGTGAATCGGGCGTGTTGATGCTGGCTGACTCGGTTGAGGCGGCAGCGCGTACGCTCAAGAATCCGTCACCGGCGCAGATCCAGGCTTTGGTGCATCGCCTCATTCATGCCAAAATAGCCGATCACCAGCTGGACGAATGCCGTCTGACCCTGCGCGAGCTGGCCGTCATCGAGGATGCTTTCTGTCGGGTGCTGACGCTGGGATTTTATCATCAGCGTATCGCTTACCCCGATCTGAACAAGAGACGCCATGGCAACAACTAATCTGTCAATCACTTGGGACCATCCACGCTGGCCAGAACGCACCAGGCGCTGTCTGGCTCGGGCTGTTGCGGTTGTCATGGCCCATGAAAAACGGGCCAGGTTGCTGTCGGCTGACCAGATCGAGGTGGCTGTCCACCTGACCGGCAACCGTGCCATGCGCCGTATCAATCAGCGCTACCGTGGTATTGACCGCAGCACCAATGTACTCTCCTTTCCCATGCTGGAGGGTAACAGCCAACCGGTACGTCGCAAGAAACGTCATCCTGTTCTGCCGCTGGGCGATATTGTGCTGGCCTATGGCACCATCCGTCGTGAGGCACGCCTGAATAGCCTGAGCTGGTCCGATCATGTCATCCATCTCACCATCCACAGCCTGTTGCACCTGCTGGGTTACGACCATGAACAGTCGCCGCAGCAGGCTGACCGGCAGGAACGTCGGGAACGTTCCCTGCTGGCGCGGCTTGGTATAGCCGATCCTTACCGATGAGGCCTGTTGCTGCTTCGTTTCTGGCCCCATTTTTAGCGATAACAGCTGGGGCAGCCGGTGTGCTCGGTCTGCCACCCTACGGCTGGGTGGTGGCCACGATTCTGGCTTTGGCGTTGCTGATTGCCCTGGTCTGGTCGGTCACGCCTCGGCGTGCTGCTTGGTACGGTTTTTTGTTTGGTCTGGTCCATTTCACCTGGGGCTGTCACTGGCTGGTGACCAGCCTGCATCAGCATGGTGGTATCGCCCTGCCACTGGCTTGGTTAATGCTGCTGGCCCTGGCGGCTATTTTGGCCATCTACCCGGCACTGTTCGCTGCCCTGCTGGGCTGGTTGCTGCCCCCTGCTGAATCTGGTGCAAGGTTGGCGTGGTTGGCACCGACACTCTGGGTCGGACTGGAGTGGCTGCGGGCCCATCTGTTCACCGGGTTTCCCTGGAATCTGATCGGTTATGCCTGGAACGACTGGCCGGTGGTGTTGCAGAGCGCCGATCTGCTCGGCGTTTATGGCCTGTCATGGTTGTTGTTGTGGTTGGCAGCCATGGTGGTCAGGGTGGTGTTGTGGCTGGGTCAGCAGCAATGGCGGGCGGTAGTCCTTCAGGGCCTGTTGCCGGTGGTACTGGTACTGGCGCTGGTTTATGGTTATGGCTCTTACCGCCAGCAGCAGTTGTTGATGGCCCAGCAGTCGGCGGCCACGCTCAGGGTAGCCATGGTGCAGGGCAACGTACCGCAACAGCTCAAGTGGGACCGCGCCTTCATGGCGACCAGTCTTGAGGTTTATCAGCAGTTGAGCCGTTCGCTGGTATCATCAGACGGTCCGTCGGTGGATTTGCCGGTTGATTTGATCGTCTGGCCAGAGACGGCGGTGGTTTTTTACGTCAATCAGACCGAGTCAGTGCGTCGCCTGCTTACCGATCTGAGTCGACAGGTCGGGGCTCCCATTCTTACTGGTGCGCCCACCATGGAGTTGAATCCGCGCCGCTTTTACAACAGTGCCCTGTTGATCGATGGCAGCCGACCCGATACGCTGCAACGCTACGATAAATATCACTTGGTGCCTTTTGGAGAATTCATTCCGCTGCGATGGCTGTTACCGACGACGTTGACCAAATTCACCGAAGGGACGGAGGATTTTGCCCGTGGTCCGGGTCCTGAACCGATGCCATGGTCGGCCGGTGCGCTGGGCATCCTGATTTGCTACGAGGCTATCTTTCCAGATGAGGTGCGTCAGCTGGCCGCCTCCGGTACGCGCTGGCTGGTCAATCTGACCAACGATGGCTGGTTCGGACCGTCAGCCAAGCCGCAACATCTGGCTATGGCTAGGCTGCGTGCCATTGAGAACCGCCTACCGATGATCCGCGTCGCCAATACCGGCATCTCAGCGGTTTTTGATCAGACCGGCGCCCAGCTGGGGGAGATCGCTTCAGATCGACGCGGGGTGCGGGTGGTGACGCTGCCTGACGGTCAGGGCACACCAACGCTGCAACAAACCCTGTTACCGTGGTTACCGTGGCTCTGTTTGTTCGGGTGTTTGCCTTTCTGGCGCGTCAGAGTGTTGCTCCAGCGTTTCCAGCACTAGCAATAGATCGGCCCAGGCATCACGCTTACGTGAGGGTTGACGCAGATAGAAGGCGGGATGATAGGTGGCAATGACCGGTACCCCGCGCCAGCTTTCACGCTTACCACGCATCGATCCAACCGGTTGATCACGCCCCAGCAGACAGAGAATGGCAAAGCGTCCTAGTGCCACGATCAGGCGTGGACGCACGATCTCCAGTTGTCGGAACAGATAGTTCTGGCAGGCGGCCATCTCTTCAGGCAGGGGATTGCGATTGCCAGGTGGACGGCATTTGACGACATTGGCGATATAGACTTGTTGTCGGCTGGTACCGATGGCTGCCAGCATCTTGTTGAGCAGTTGCCCGGCCGCCCCGACAAAAGGTTCGCCCTGCCGGTCTTCATCAGCACCAGGACCTTCACCGACCAGGGCGATGCTGGCTTGGAGGTCGCCGACTCCCAAAACGGTTTGGGTACGGGTATGGGCCAGTTGGCAAGCGTGGCAGTGACGCACTTCTTCAGCGATCTGGTTCATCTGTGCGACAGGATCGGTGCAGGCTGGCAGTTGGGCCAGCGGGATGGCCGGCGGCGGAACGGCAACGGGGACAGGAAGAACGATAGGGTCTGGGGGAGCAGCAGGAGCAGGGATAGCCGCTACTGAAGTGATAGAGACGGGGCGAAAATCACCACGCCAGTAAGACTCTGGCCATTCGTTGAGGCATCGGCTACCCGATGACAGGTCGATGCCGCACGTTCGCCAGTAGAGCAGCAGCGCTGCCAGGTCGTGATCGAGTTCAGGAGAGTGGTGGTTCATGCCATCCGTTTAAGCAGTTCAGCGATGGCATCGAGTGACAGCACACGGCGGGCGGCCTGACGCTGAATGGCTTGGCGCGGCATGCCGAACACGACGCAGCTGGCTTCGTCCTGGGCAATGGTCATCGCTCCACTCTGGGCCATGGCCAACAGACCTTCTGCGCCATCGCCCCCCATACCGGTCAACAGGATACCGGTACCGTAGGGGCCATAATAGCGCGCTACCGAGTGGAATAGCGCATCGACCGAAGGGCAGTGGTACTCGTGCTCCTCCTTGGCCATAAAGGCAAAGCGACCCTTGGTATCAATAGTCAGATGACGATCTTCCGGAGGAAAATAGATGCGGCCTTTCTGGGGGGATTCTCCATGAGTGGCCATCTGGATGGGCAGGGTGCTGCAGCTGGCCAGCCAGTGGATCAGTTCGGTGAGAAAGCCATGACTGATGTGCTGTACGCACAGGATCGGCAGGCTCCAGGTGGAGGGTAGGGCCGAGAACAATGTCATCAACGCCTGGGGACCACCGGTCGAGGCTCCGATCGCGACCAGTTTCAGTCTGGCAGCCGGCGAGATGGCGGTGGTTCCGGTGATAGTAGCTGTGATCTCCTGTTGAGCAGGGGATGGTGTTATTGTACGACCGTGACGCCGCACCGGAATCACTCCTGACAGAATACGGATTTTGCTGGCCAGTTCCTGAACCATCATGGGGCTGGACTCATCCAGACCACCCTTGGGCTTTGGAAAGACATCAATGGCGCCCGCATCAAGCAACTGGAAGATGTTATGATCGCCTTCCCCCTGCTGAACCGAAATACTGACCACCAGAATGGGGATGGGATGGCGGGCCATCACGGCACGTACCAGCATCAGGCCATCGACACGCGGCATATGCAGATCGGTACAAATGACATCCGGTTGCAGCGGCTGGATCATCTCCAAGGCTTCGGCACCATCGCGGGCTAGGCCGACGACTGTGATACCATCAATCTGGCTGATCATGCGCTGCAGCACGGCCAAGGCTACCGGAGAGTCATCAACCAGCAGGACCCGAATCGTTGTGGCCATGGTTTAACACCTATACCATAGATTTCAATAAGTCCGAGATGGCATTCAGGGACAGAACATAACGACAGGCCTGACGTTCAATGGCTTGGCGCGGTAGATCGAACACCACGCAACTGTCCTGATCCTGAGCCACCGTGAGGGCCCCACGCTGGGCCATAGCCAGCAGACCCTCCGCTCCATCGCTGCCCATGCCAGTCAGCAGGATGCCCGCTCCATACTGACCGTGACACCGTGCTACAGAGTGAAACAGCTGATCAATCGATGGGTGATATTCTGTCTGCTCCCTCTGTTGCGGGATGACAAAACAGCCTTCGTTGTCAACGGTCAAGTGGCTGCGCTCGGGGGCAAAATAGATGCATCCGCCACGTGGTCTGTGACCTGGCGTGGCAACCCGGATCGATAGAGCCGTATCTCGCGACAACCATTGCATGAATTCTGACAGAAAGCCATGGCTGATATGCTGTACGCATAAAATCGGCAGAGACCAGTCGCCTGGTAGTCGTGCAAACAGCGTCTTGAGGGCTTGTGGACCACCGGTGGAGGCCCCGATGGCCACCAGTCTGGGTCTGGCCCGCAGGTCGTGAACTGTCTGTAGCATAGCCGCGGCGGACAGCATAGCAGGTTGCGCGGTAGCAGGCTGCTGCCAGCTGTACTCCGGTTGGAGCACCGGCTGTTGCGGTGCCTTGCGCAGCCGTTTCTGGCCTGGGATGACACTGGCCAGCACGCGGATCTTTTCGGCCAGTTGATGCACTAGGGATTGGTTAATATCCTGCAGCCCTCCCTTGGGTTTGGGGAAGACATCGACAGCGCCTGCATCCAACAGTTGAAAGATGTGGATATCATCGCCATGGTGCTGCACCGAGATGCTGATCACCAGAATAGGCAGAGGATGACGTGCCATGATGGCGCGCACCAGCATCAGACCGTTGATGTTGGGCATGTGTAGGTCGGTACAGACGACGTGAGGTTGCAGTTTTGGAATCAGCTCCAGTGCTTCGGCACCACCAAGAGCTGTTCCAGCTACGGTCACACCGTCAATCTGCTGGATCATGCGGCTCAATACGGCCAGTGCGACCGGTGAGTCGTCAACCAGCAGTACCCTGATCATAATAACCTCCGTAGCGTATCGAGGAAGACCTTTTGTTCAAAGGTTGGTTTAGTGATGTAGGCACTGGCCCCGACTTCAAGCCCACGGCGCAGATCGGCCTCCGATGCCAGTGAGGTCACCAGCATTACCGGTAGGTTGTGCCAGACCTGATGTTGACGAATTTTTGCCGTCAGACCCAAGCCGTCCAGATTAGGCATCTGGACATCGGAGACCACGGCGTCGAAGGGGTGTAGCGCCAGTTTGTGCCAGGCATCCAGACCATCAACGGCGACCATGACATCGTAACCGGCCCCCTCCAGAATGCGTTTTTCCTGGGTGCGAGTGGTGATGGAGTCTTCAACCAGCAGGATACGCTGTTTTCTGCTGGTTTCCAGGTTGAGGGGGCTGGTAGCAGCCGTCGGGGCAGTACAACGACCCTCGTCACAGCGGCGCTGTTGACGGGCTGATTTCAGTAGATCGGCCACGTTCAGCACCGAACAGATGCCACCACTGCCGAGCAGGGTACTTCCAGCCAGGTGAGGAACCCGTTTCAGCAGCACACCATTGGGCTTGACCACCACATCCAGCTGATCGACAATCTCATCGACAAACAGCGCCAGACGCTGGTGACCGGTCACGATGATGAGGCATTCAAGCGCTACCGAGGCTGTTTCTGTCCTGCCTCGTTCCGTGCTGATGGGCAGTCCGAGCAGTTCGGCCAAGTGGACCACGGCCACCGGACCGGTCTCGAGGGCAATAACACGATAGCCTTCGAACAGGAAGATCTGCGTCAGTGTGACACGCCGGACCATCTGAACCCCGTCAAGCGGCAGGGCGAAAAAGCGGTCAGACAGCCGCACAATGATTACCGGTGTGGTGCTTAGGGTTACGGGTAGGCTAATGGTGAAGGTAGTCCCTTGTCCGGTGGTGGATTGCACCCGGACTGTTCCTTTCAATCGTTCGATATCGGCACGTACCGCATTGAGACCGATACCGCGTCCGGAGATGTCGGTTACCATGGAGGCCGTCGACAGGCCAGCAACAAACAACAGGTTGTAGAGCTGTTCCGGACTCCATTGTGACAGCTCCTCAGCGCTATGGAGCTGGTGGCGCACCGCTTCACGACGGATAGCATCCAGATCGATGCCACGGCCATCGTCGCAGACCTCAATCATGACCGATGCTGGCGTGCGTGTGGCACGTAGGGTAATGACACCATGTGCGGGCTTGCCTTGTGCAGCCCGTCGTTCAGCCGGTTCGATGGCATGATGAATGGCATTGCGCAACAGGTGCATCAGCGGATTTTTCAGTTCTTCGATGACGCGTTTATCGACGGTGATCTCTCCTCCCTCCAGCAGCAGCTCGACCTGTTTAGTCAGTTGACGGGACAGGTCACGCACCATGCGTGGAAACAGGTTGAATAGAGTGGTCAGTGGCAACAGCCGCAGGTTGCGGATACCCTCATCCAGGTCACGACTGACCGCATCCAGGGTTGACTGGTTTTCCATCAGGGCATGTCGGAACAGCCGCAAGCGGTCCAGCAGTTGGCCATGATGCTCAAGACCCTCTGCCAGGGTGATCATTCCCTGGATGTCGGTCAGACGCCGCTTCATGCGCATGCCAAGGGCTGTCAGCTCACCAGTCTGGTTAAAGATGCGATCCAGTTTGCGGGTATCCACGCGGATGGTATCGATGCGCTCCGTCTCCGCGACCACCGGTTCAAGTGCTGGTGGCGGAGTGACTGGTGCTGGTGGCGGAGTAACCGGTGGTGGCGGCAGAGTGACTGGTGCTGGTGGCGCAGCTACGGGCGCATCAGGATGGACGTCGACAGCGTCGGGCTGTTGCAGCTGTCTCAGGGCATCCATCAGGGTAACGGGCGACGGTTCACCCGTTACGGCCTCACGCACCAGATGACGGGTATGATCGAGTCCCTGCTCCAGACGGTCGATCAACTCCGGCGAGAACTGCAACAGCCCTTTTGAGGCAGCGCCCAGCAGATCTTCAAAGGAATGGGCCAGGGTTTCAACCGCATCGACCCCGAGCATGCGTGCTGACCCCTTGAGGCTGTGGGCTTCACGAAATAGCTCCTTCAGCAGCTCGCTATGGCCCGGTTCCTTTTCCAGCGCCAGCAGACCGTCGTTGAGTTTCTGGAGATGCTCATCGCTTTCGGCCCGGAACAGCTCTCGCAGTTCACTGTCTTCAATCATGCCACGGCTCCAGTGTCAGATCATGCTGACCAGCCGCTGGATGATCTCTTTCAGCGTCTGCAGCCGTTCCTTGGTCTGTGACGTGCCAATCGCTGCCTCACGGGCACCAGTAGTTAGGCTGTTCATGGCCTCGACTACCTGTCGGACCGCGACAGCCTGCTGGCGCACATTGAGAGAGATTTGCTGCGAATTCTGTGACAGGTTCTCAATGGCCTCATTGGCCTCGTGGAACAGGGTGGCTGTCTGTTGCGCTGCGGCGATGCTGGTCTCAACCGTTTGGGTGCCCTCGTCAGCTGCCATCACGGTGGCATTGGTGGTTTTCTGGATTTCGCTCACCAGAGTATCGATGCGACGCGCCGATTGTTTACTTTCGTCGGCCAGTTTGCGTGTTTCGATCGATAGCACCGAAAAACCACGACCATGTTCTCCAGCCCGTACCGCCTCAATGGCGGTATTCATGGCCAGCATTTTGGTTTCACTGGCAAAATCGGCCATCATGCCGGTGATCTCGCGAATCTGGCTGGTCTGTTCACTCAATTGCAGAATCTGTCGTGCAATGACATTGACGCGCTCACGCATGGCCGCCATGCTCTGTTCCATGGTTTCGACCTGATTGATCCCCTGCGCTGTCAGCTGCATCATGCGGCGCGACAGCTCGGCCGCTGTTTCGGCCTGTTCGGCCGACTGGCGCGATGAGCTGCCCAGCTCCTCCATGGTGGTGTAGGTCTCGTTAATGGCACTGCTCTGTTGGGTAGCAATACGCTCATGCTGAGTGACGGTCGCCGCAATTTCAGTGGTTGAACTGGTTAATGTCACGATAACGGCCCGCACGGAGCGGGTGATGTTCCAGGCAAACCAGATCGTCAGGATGATACAGCAGGCCAGAAACAGATAGCTGATCTGCAGACTATTGCTGCGAATCTGCTGGGATTGCTCAAAAAAACTGCGCGCTTTGTTGGCAGCAAAGCTGCTGAAATCGTGAATCTCGCCGGAAATAGCTGCGGCGTGCTGGCCACCGCGTCCACGCAGCACGAATTCGCGTAATTGGTTACGGTCGCCACGGATGGCAAGTTGAAAACCATCCTTGCGGATTTCACGCCATTCGTTCCACAGCTGGCGTGCTTTGAGAACGCGGTTCTTGTCGCCCAGAAATTGCTGCGCCACAATATCAAACTGGCGCAGCGCATCGTTATCATGGCCGTCGATGTGTTGCAGGATAGGCGCGATTTCCTCTTCACCACGCGCCAGAGCCAGATCGCGCATGGCGGCGCGAATTTCGGAGGCATTGAGCTCGATTTTCAGCAGTGCTACCGAGACGGTAAAGGGATGCTCAAACAAATCGGTGGTCTGATCAGCCAGATCGCGCATGGCCAGGATGGCAAACAGACCAAAGGCCAGCATGATGGCTACAATCCAGCTAAAACTGGTGCGCAGGCGGACCTTGATGGAAGAGTGCAGCGATTGCAACAGCTGTGAGGGTAAGGACATCAGATGTGCTCCCTAAGACGGGTGATAATGGCATTCAAGGATGTGATACCGGTTTTGATCTGTGACATGCCCAGAGCTCCTTCACGGCTGGCGGCGTGAATAACCTGTACCGCCTCGACCACTTGGCGTACCGCACTTTCCTGTTGCTGGATGGCGAGGTGGATCTGGTGGCTGTTGTCAGCGCCACGGCCAACAGCTGTGACAATTTCCTGCAATAGCTGCAGGGTGTTGTCGGCCAGATCAACGCTGATGGCTACCGTCTTGCTGCCATCATCGGTCACCATCACGGTGTCGTTCATGGCCTGTTGAATGGCCTGTACCAGCAGTGCAATTTCTTTGGCCGACCGTTTACTTTCTTCGGCCAGCTTGCGGGTTTCGATGGATAGCATGGCAAAACCCTTGCCGTGTTCGCCGGCATGCACTGCCTCAACAGCGGCATTCATCGATAGCATACGTGTTTCGTTGGCAAAGTCAGTCATGCTGCGGGTAATGGTGTGAATCTGTTCGCTTTGTCCACTCAGCTGCAGAATCCGTTCCGCGATGGCAGCTACCTTGTTGCGGGTGTCGCTCATGGCCTGGGACAGATGATTAACCTGTAAGATCCCCTGATGGGACAGTTCATCGGCCTGATGGCTACTCTGTGCCGCTGCCATGGCCTGCTCCGTCGATCTTTTGGCAGATGCCAGCAATTGCTGTAGGGTAGCCATGATCTCGGTGACAGCGCTGAGCTGCTGAGACATCACCCGTTCCTGTTCGATACTGCTGCTCGACATCTGGGTGGCTGCTGCTGATAGCAGCGCAATGCTTTGCTGCAGCGGCTTGTGGACGGAGCGGGCGAACAGCCATCCAGCACTGCTGACCAACAGGATGCCGATGATGGCCATGGACCAGAACACCCGGTGAAAAGGCGCCATCGCCGCGTGGATCTCCTGCTGGTCCATGGTCACCAACAGCAACCAGTGACGGTCTGGATGCACCTGAACCAAACCGGAGGCCATCCATACCGGACGCTGGCGGTAGTCAATAACAGCGCTGCTGATGGTGTTGATACCGGCCAGACCATCCTGCACCTGTGGGCTGTTGAAGGATAGCAGACCAACGGCTGTGCGATAATGGTGAATGGCTGCCAGTTGTTCATGGGTGATAGCCGGACTTTTCAGCTCAGCCAGGAACGACTCCGGATTTTCCACCAGAGGCCGTGGATCGCTGCGAAACTTGAAATCGCTACCCAGCAGAAAGCTGTCACCGCTCTGACCAAATCCGCTGGCCTGCCAAGCACCGTCAGAACGCATCAGCTCGTTGATGCGGGTGCTGGCAATCTGCAAGACCAGTATACCGATGACATGGTCCCGGCCTTCGAGGACTGGGATCGACAGGAAGGCAGCGGGCTGGTTGAATGAGGGAGCATAGCGGTTGAAATCGGCAAACTGGCTACGATTGGGATCGCCCTTGATGGTATGGCGAACAGCCTGCGCCAGGTGGGATTGGCGAAATGGACCGTGCAGTAGGCTGGTGCCAAAATCGATCTCTTTGGCGGTCGAATAGACCACATAGCCCGATTCTGGTTCAACCAGCAGCAGATCATGCAGACCGGACTGGCGCAGATATTCCTTGAGTTGGCCATGGTATTTGTCGTGAGCGGCGCGGTAGCTGTTGTTAATCAGACCGTTGTCGGATGCACCGTCGAGGTAATAATCCTGCAGAACACGGCTGCTGCGATCCGGTGGCCACCACAGCGTGACAGCGTTGTCGGGTGCCTGGATGGTCCGCTGTTGCTGCTGGAGGTAGCGTTGACGTAAGCGTTGGTCCATAACGGCCAGCTGTTCTGCAGAGAGGCGGCCCAATTCCTTGTCCGCCAAGGCAAAACCAGTGCGCAGTTCTTTCATGGCGGCGATGACGACGCTGTTCTGACGCAAGAGCATCAAACGCGACTGCAGATCGTTGAAATAGTCGTTAACCGCGGCGACGCGACTGGCACGGATCAGACTCAACCGTTCCTGAACTTGTTGCTCTAGCAGTTGCTGTTGATTGTGCCAACTGTAGAAGCCAACCAGCAGAAAAGGGGTCAAGCCGAGCACCAGGAACAGTCCGATCAGCCTGACGTAGAGGTTAAACCGGGTCGTGATGGTCATCAGGGCCGCTCCTGTTCAGTCGCATCAGCAGCCAGCAGTTTGTTCTGGCACAGTCGTTCCAGGTCCAGCAGGGGTACCATCTGTTCGTGATACCAAGTGACGTTCCGTGTCCAGCTAGGGTCAAGTCTGGATGACTGTTGTTCATGGCTCATGATGATCTCTTTCTCCGTCAGTGCCAGAATATCGAGCAAGTCGTGGACCAGAATACCGATGCGTTGTTCATGAATCCTGACCAGCAGGGCATAGCGATAGGGGGTATCCGGCAACAGCTGGATTCCTAGCATGGAACTGATGTCAACCAAGGTAACGATGTCACCGCGCAGGTTGATCTGGCCGGCAATGTGTTGTGGACAGCATGGAATGGTAAAGATGGTACGCAGCTGGGTAAAACCGCAGATGTGTCGCAGGTCGATGGCCAGAATTTCCCGGTTGAGCTGTACCATCACCGTGGCATTGGACAGGGACTGCTGGGCCTGCTGCAATAGGTTATCGGTCTGCATCAGTTGCCGGGCACGCCGCTGCAAAATAGCACGCTGTTGGGGTGGCAGCTCCGGCATGAAATGACGGCGTTGTTCGAAGATGTCAGGCAGCAGTCCATCGGCTGTGGTAGCTTCCTGGCAGCCATCAGCACTGTCGGTGGCTGTTTCGGGAAAATAGCCGGCAACACGATCGGGATCAAGCAGCATCACCAGCCGGTCTTCAACGGTTACCATGGCGGCAATGCAGTAACGTCCAGTGCCCATCGCGCTGTGTGGTGGTGTATAAGCCGGTGTGGTAGGCGATTGTTCCAGGGTCAGTTCATGGATTGCTTCCACGCTGGAGACCACCAGACCGAACAGGCGCTGTTGCTGATCTTCCAGGATAACGATCAGGTCTGAGAGTCGGTAGGGTAGCGGTTGCCGTCCCATGCGTCGGTGAAGGTCCATAATGGGTACCGTCTGACCGCGCCGATTGATAACACCAATCCACCAGGAAGGGGCCTCCTCGACCGGTGTAATCTCCGGCAATCGCACGATCTCCCGCACGCGCCGGGCATCCAGACCGTACCATTTATCCGACAGTTGAAACAGGCAGCAGGAAAGTGTCGTCATGGCGGAAAATCGTTGGTTGAGAGACGGTTGAGAGACGGTTGACAAAAGGCATCGGTGATGTCAAAGATCATGCCATGGACCCCATTGTACGCTATAGGCGCATTGATACGAAAGAGTGAATGATTCTTGCATTGGCGGGGGTTGTGCGTTTTGGATTCCATCCCTTATGTGACATCGTTTTTTACACCAGTTTTTTACATCAGATTGATGAGATAGATGCTGCACCGGTTTGCCCTTCTGCAATTTTCCGTCCCTATGACGCTGCTGTTGTTCACTCTGGTTGTGTTGGTGGGTGTCCTGCTGCAGAATCAGCAACTGGTGGTTCAGCATGTCTCGGTGGAATACCGCCATCTGTTGCAGCACCAACTGATGTTTTTCAAACGGGTGTTGCCTCAGGAGCTGGCCTCTGGCTCTCTGGATGGTGCCGAGCGGTTGTTGCGCCAGGCAGCAGACGACAATCCATCGATTCGGGCTGCCTTTGTAATAGATAGGGCGCAGCAACAGGTGTTGATCAGCAACCGTGAGGGCTGGACTGGACGCCCATTGCATGATCTGGCTGCTGACGTACCAGCGGAGCTGCTGATTGACAGGCAGCAGAACGCCACCGATCTGATCTTGGCTTTTAACGAACCATCGTTGTTGGCCGGACAGACGACGCTGAGCTGGACTGGTCAACAAGGAGACCGTCATCACGCCCTGTTGACCATCCTCTACGATCTTACCCATCCACGGGAACGGGCCTATGGCCTGATTGTGGCGGAGACGGGACCTTTTCTGATCTTTGTGACCCTGGCTATCGCGTTTTTGGCCGTTTTTTTCCATTTCTTTCTGACCAGGAGAGTGGCGGTACTGGTCAACAGCATGCGTCGCTTCGCATCCGGAGACTATCGCAGTCGTGCTGATCTTCATGGTGGCGACGAGCTGGCCCTGATTGGGCATACCTTTGACCAGATGGCAGACCATATTGCCACCATTCAGGCTGGACTGGAACAGCAAGTGGTGCAGCGTACCGCCGAACTGGAACAATCTCTGGCCCATCTGTGTGCCACGCAGCAGCAACTGATTCTGTCGGAGAAGCGTAACGCCCGCGCCGCGTTGGTCATTGAAATCTCCCATGAGATCAATACCCCACTAGGTATTGCTATAACGGCCTCGACCTTGTTGCAGGATCATGCCGATGAGTTAGCCACTGCTTTTCGCGACGGTCAGCTCAGGCAATCGCAACTGACCAGCTATCTGACGACGACCGATGAGGCACTGACTGCGCTGGTGACCAGTCTGCGTCGGGTAGCCCAGATGGTGAACCGCTTCAAGGCCACGACTACCGAACAGGAAGAGTCTGTGTAATGGTTGATTCTGATCATCGGGTACAGTTTGCGGCAGAGCAGACGGCAGAACAGACTCCGGAGGTGGGTGATCGGGAGCAGTTGCCTTGGCAGCTGCTGATTGTCGATGATGATACCGATATTCATCATATCACCCGTGCCGTGCTGAAACGATTGGCACTCGATGGGCGGAGGCTGCACTGCATCAGTGCCTTTTCGGCCGCCGAGGCTGAACAGTTGCTGCGGCAACCGAACGATATCGCCGTGATGCTGCTGGATGTGGTCATGGAGACCGAGCATGCTGGACTGGAACTGGTCCATCTGATCCGTACCAAGCTCAATAACCATTTTGTGCGCATCATTTTGCGTACGGGTCAGCCGGGGCAGGCACCGGAAAAAGAGGTGATTGCCCGGTATGATATCAACGATTATAAGGAAAAAACCGAGCTGACCGCGACCAAACTGTTGTCAACGGTGACAACAGCGCTGCGTGGTTACCGCGATCTGCGTCTGCTGGAAGCGCGCACGCAGGCCCTGTCTGCCAGTGAAGAACGCTATCACTCGCTGGTGCAATCCACCTCCGATGCCATCATCACCGTCGACCAGACGGGCTTGGTGGTATTCTGGAATCATGGCGCACAGAGCTGCTTTGGTTATCAGGCCAGCGAGATGATGGGACGTCCGGTGCTGTGCATTATCCCGGATCCTTATCGCGAGCGTCACGAACAGGCGCTGCAGCGCCTGATACGTACCGGTCAACCGCGCCTGTTTGGACGTGTTGTGGAGCTGGAAGGAGTCCATCGTGACGGGCACCTGTTTCCAATCGAGGTGTCACTGTCATCATGGACAGCTCAGGGACAGCGCTATTTTTCCGCCATCATCCGCGATATTGCCGAACGCAGGCAGGCGATGCTGGAGATAGAACGGGCCTATCATGCCCGCATCCTGATCAGCGCCTTGCTGGAAACCGCTCTGGAGCCGTTAACGCTCCAGCGGCAGCTGGAGGTTTCACTCGATATTCTTCATTCCCTGCCGTGGCTATCCGGGCAGTCGATGGGGGCCATCTTTCTGGTAGAGCATCCGGGTAAAACCTTACACATGGCGGCACAGCGTGGCTTTTCAGCACAACACGCTACCCTGTGTCAGACGATCCACTTTGGCGAATGTCTGTGTGGTCAAGCAGCCGCCACCGGTCGCATTCTGTTTACCAAGCAGGTCGACCAGCGCCATACCAAGCGGCCGGACGGCATGCGTCCTCATGGTCATTATTGTGTTCCGGTGTCGTTGCAGCAGCGCTTGCTGGGTGTGGTGAATCTTTACGTCGAGCCCAACCATGTGGCCAACCAGGAAGAGGAGATGGTGCTGACGCTGGCTGCCAACACCCTGGCTGGCATCATCGAACGACGCATGGTGGAAGGGCGGTTGCAGCAGACGCATGACGACCTGCGTAAGACCCGTCTCGAGATTATTCATCGTCTGGGCATGGCGGCCGAATATCGTGATAATGAAACCGGCATGCACATCATCCGCATGAGCCAGTATGCCGCTTTGCTGGGTCGACAGGTCGGTCTGGATGAGCAGCAGTGCGAAATCCTGCTGAATGCGTCTCCCATGCACGATGTTGGCAAGATTGGCATTCCGGATCGTTTGCTGCTCAAGCCGGGGCGTCTGTCACGGCAGGAATTCGAGATCATGAAAAGCCACACCCTGATCGGCAGTCACATGCTGTTTGGACATGACGACGAACCGTTACGTACTGCCTATCTGATCGCTTTAACCCATCATGAAAAATGGGATGGTAGTGGTTATCCCAATGGTTTGTCTGGGGACAGTATCCCGTTGGAGGGACGTATCTGCGCCGTAGCGGACGTGTTCGATGCCCTGACCTCGGAACGTCCCTACAAAAAAGCCTGGAGTGTTGAACAGGCCATGGCTGAAATCGAACGTTGTGCCGGCAGTCATTTCGATCCAGAGCTGGTACGCTGCTGGCGTGCCATTCTGCCCGGTGTCCTGGAGATCAGGAAAAACCATTCCGATGTTGCTTTGTCTCATATCGTCGATGTGATGGACCGCCTCGATACGGCTGATGCCAATGGGCTGGCTGTTCTGTCCATGGATCAGGTGCCGTTGGCCAACTGGAACAATGCCTACGATATTGGCGTGGCCACCATCGACCAGGAGCATCGTGTGCTGGTACACTGGATCAACCGTTTGAACCATGCCATTCGTTCCGATCAGCACGCTCTCATGACCGATGAAATCCTTGTGGTTCTCAAGCGTTACATCGAGGTTCATTTCAACCATGAAGAGGTTTTGATGGAACGGTGTCGCTACCCTGATTTGGACACCCATCGAGCTCAACATGTACTCTTTACCCAACAAGTGGATGGCTACATCGAACAATTGCTGGGGGATGTACCATCATCGCACCGGTCACGCATTGCACTAGAGCTGCTCCATTTTCTCATGGGCTGGCTGTTTAACCACATTAGCAAGTCTGATCGTGCCATTGCACTGTTTTTGAAAGGATAGTCCCATGCCAGCCAGTACAGTGCCAGTCAACGAGGACTATTATCGCGCTCTGGTTCAGTCCCTGCATGATGCAGTCATCAGCATGGATCAGGACGGTGTCATCCTGTCCTGGAACCAGGGGGCGCAAGCCTGCTTTGGCTATACAGCCGATGAGATGCTGGGGCGGTCGGTGCAGCATGTCATGCCTGCCTGCTGTTGGCATGATGGCAGCAGCGGTGCTATTGAGCTGGAAGGGATTCATCGCAAGGGTGACCGGTTTCCGGTCGAAGTTTCTCTCTCCTCCTGGATCGAGCAGGGTCGCCGCCATGTTGCCGCCGTCCTGCGCGACATCACCGCCCGCAAGAAGGCAGTACTGGACATTGAACATGCCTATCATACCCGCATTCTCATCAGTGCCTTGCTGGAAACTTCGCTGGAACCGCTGACACTGGAGCAGCAACTGGAGGTGTCACTCGATATCCTGCACTCATTACCTTGGCTGTCACGCCAGTCCAAGGGTGCCATCTTTCTCGTCGATGAAGCCAATCAAACCTTGCAATTGGTGGCGCAGCGAGGTTTTTCCGATCAGCACCAGCAGCTGTGCCACCAGGTTGCTTTCGGTCAGTGCCTCTGCGGCCAAACGGCTGTGACGCGGCAGATGACTCTGGTTCGGCAGGTGGATGAGCGCCATGCGTTACATCCGGAATCGATGCAGCCCCATGGTCACTACTGTGTGCCAATTACTCTGCAGGGCCGTCTGCTCGGTGTGTTGAACCTCTATGTGGAGGAGGGCCATTGTCCCCATCCAGAGGAAGAGAACATGCTGACACTGGTCGCCAACACCTTGGCCGGCATCATTGAGCACCGTTTGGTGGAGAGTCGGCTGCAGCAGCTGCATCGCGATCTGCGTACCACTCGTCTGGAGATCATCCGCCGTCTTGGTGTGGCAGCAGAGTATCGCGACAACGAGACCGGCATGCACGTGATCCGCATGAGCCACTATGCAGCCTTGCTGGGTAAGAGTCATGGCCTGGATGAGCGGGCGTGCGAGGTATTGCTTAACGCCTCACCGATGCACGATGTCGGCAAGATCGGCATTCCGGATCGTCTGCTGCTCAAACCGGGACGGTTGTCACGGCAGGAGTTCGAGATCATGAAAAGCCATACCCTGATTGGCGGCCACATGTTGTTGGGACACGATGAGGAGCCGCTGGCCACTGCTTATGTCATCGCTATGACCCACCACGAAAAATGGGATGGCACTGGCTATCCCAATGGTTTGTCTGGCAACGATATTCCACTGGCTGGGCGTATCTGTGCCATTGCCGATGTGTTTGATGCTCTGACGTCGGAGCGTCCCTACAAAAAGGCATGGAGCATCGAACGGGCCATGGCTGAGGTGGAGCGCTGTTCCGACAGCCATTTCGATCCCGATCTGGTGGGTCACCTGCGTGCGCTTCTTCCTGACATCATCGAAATCCAGCGTGCTTACGCCGATGTCAACTCAGCCCACCTGATCCACATGCTGGATCAGATTGAGGCCACCACCACAGCAGCTTCCGGGCCCTCCGGAGATGTTGGCATGACCCGTGTTCCACTGGCCAACTGGAACAACATCTATGACATTGGCGTGGCCAACATCGACCAGGAGCACCGCACGCTGGTGCACTGGGTCAACCGCCTCAATCATGCCATCCGTGCCGATCGGGAAGACCAGGTGGTAGATGAGATACTGGCCATGCTGACACACTATGTCCAGAGTCATTTCAGCCATGAAGAGGCCCTGATGGAACGTTGCCATTATCCTGATCTCACCGCTCATCGTGCCCAGCACGAGGCCTTTGCACAGCAGGTCAAAGAGCGTATCCGCCAACTACCCCTGTGCACCGACTCTGGTAGCCGATCCCAGGCAGCCATCGATCTGCTTCATTTCCTCACCAGCTGGCTGTTCAACCATATTGGCAAGGTGGATCGGGCTATTGGTCTGTTTCTCAGGGAGACCTACTGAATCCTTTGACCATTTTTATCGATTTGCCCATTGAATGATCCTATACAAATGCGCTAACATTGCAATGGGTTATATTAGGGGTATTGATGGAAAGGAGTTTATCACAATGGTTGATCTTACCAATGGTGTCGAACTGTTCAAATCAGCTTTGCTCGGTGAAGCCAAAGCAGCCTATTTTTATCAGCTTGCTTCCGAGTTGACCGACAACGATGAGGCGCGCATGTTGTTTCTCAGCATGGTCGATACAGAGGAGGACCATACCCGTCAGATCCTGGAGAAAATCAGCCAAACGTCGTTCAGCGCTGTTTTTGACGCAGCCAACTGGGTCCGTGAAGAAGCATCCAAAGTGACGGTGACCCTGGCTGCTGATGAAGAAGCCAAAATTCGTACCGGTACCTTGCGCGATATGTTGCAGATGGCTATCAACATGGAGAATCAGGCCAAGGAAGGCTATCTTTCCCTCCATAACATGCTGGTTGATGAGGGACTGAAAGCATACTGTCGCGATTTGGCTCGCCAGGAAGAGCTGCACCAGCAGGCCCTGACCAGGCTGCTTGATTCCTTATCGATGGATCCGGAAGATCGTCCCGGTCTGTAGCCATGAAGGGTTCTGGTTGGTGGCCGTGGGTGCGTGACTGGTTGCGACAGACGCAATGGGTAGGAGCAGAACAGCTTCAGAGTATCACGGGAGCGGCCATCCTGGTGGCCAACCATCGTAGTGAGCGCGACTGGCTCTATCTGGTCGATCGGTTGTCAGGGCATCGGGTTATGGCTGTGGTTCATCCGGGTGATGGGCCATCATCCAGTGCACGTGCCATTCTGTTGAGGGCCTTTTCCTTTGTTGTAGTCGACCCTCTCAATCCCCATGCCGTGATGGCCGAGAAGATTGTGCCCCATCTGCACAGCGGTGGCTGGTTGCTGGTTTTTCCACAGGGGATGGCCGAGGAGGCCAGCGAGGCCCTCCTGAAACTGGCTATCTGGCCACTTCAGGCAGCGCGGCAGAGTCGGGCCACTGTTGTTCCACTCCATGTGCAGCAGCGACCCGTCTCCACGGTGACCGTCGGGACTCCGGTTGCGGCAGCGTCGTTGCCGGATCATGATGACCCGGCGCGATTATCCGGGTGGCTGGCTGATCTGCTTAGCCACGTCGCTTTGACGGCGGCTCAGCGCCAGTATCGTCCCTTATGGCAACAGCTCTCCCTGGTGCGCAGGCGTGGCCACAGCAGTCGCATCAGCGACAGCACCGGAGCCGTCGCTTCACGGGCGCAGTTGCAGCAACGGGCGTTGATTCTGGTCGGGTTGTTGCAGCGCCAGTCTGGCGTGACTGACAGCAGCGGTCCGATCGGCCTGTTATTGCCCACTTCACTGGCGGCTTTGACGACCTTGCTGGCCGTGCAGGCCATGGGTCGGACTGTGGCTATGCTCAATTTTACCAGCGGCAGCGACGCCCTGCTGCATGGTTGCCAAGTGGCCGCTATTCGCACCGTGATCACCGCGCGCCAATTTGTCGCCAAGGCTCGTCTGCAACATCTGGTCGAACCGTTACAGTCAACGTTACAGCTGCTGTTTCTGGAAGATCTGCGCCATCAGTTACGCTGGTATCATGTGCTACAGGCGCTGTTTGAGGATCTGTGTCTGCGCGATCGCTATCTGGGGCCGGTCAAGGTGGACGATGCCGCTGTCATCCTGTTTACCTCCGGATCAGAAGGACAACCGAAGGGTGTGGTGTTGTCGCACGCCAACCTGTTGGCCAATCTGACCCAGGCTGCGTTGCGCATTGACCTGACTGCCGATGATGGTCTGCTCAATGCCCTACCGATGTTCCATGCCTTCGGCCTTACCTTGGGAACACTGGCACCGCTGTTTTGTGGCATGCGTCTTCATCTGGTCCCGTCGCCGCTGGAATATCGCACCATTGCCGCGACAGCTTACACCATCCGGGCCACCATCCTGGCCGGTGCCAACACCTTTTTGGCCGGTTATGGCAAGGTGGCCGATCCCTGCGATTTTCATACCTTGCGCTATGTGTTCGCCGGGGCCGAGGCGTTGCGACCAGAAACCCAGCGGTTATGGCAGGAGCGTTTCGGTCTGCGCATTCTGGAGGGCTATGGCACCACGGAAGCCAGTCCGGTGGTAGCGGTCAATACACCGGCCGCCTGCCGGTCCGGATCAGTGGGACGGATGGTTCCCGGCATGACGGCGCGTTTGCAACCTGTACCTGGCTTGATCGTGCCTGGTCTCAATGGGGAGGCGGGGCGACTGTTGATTGCCGGTCCCAACATCATGCGCGGCTATCTGCTAGCCCAGCAGCCTGGCGTACCGATCGCACCGGTTGCTCCCGATGATGGCGCCGTTGGCTGGTACGACACCGGTGACATTGTCCGGATCGATGAAGCTGGTTTTATCACGTTGTTGGGACGGGCCAAACGTTTTGCCAAGATTGGTGGCGAGATGGTTTCGCTGACCAGTCTGGAACAGTTGGCCGCCCAGCTGTGGCCAGATGACCAGCATGCTGCTATCCAGCAACACGATTCGGTGCGGGGGGAGCAGATTGTTCTGGTCAGCAGTTGTGCCGTAGCAGAACGGCAGGCGTTACTGCTGGCAGCACGACAGCAGGGACTGAGTGATCTGCTGGTTCCCAGGCAGATTCACCGGGTAGAGAACCTGCCCCTGACCGGTAGTGGTAAAATCGATTATCAGCGGCTGTTGCAGATGGTTTTATAATTATAATCAGTATTGTAGATAATTAGAAAATATATTGGAGGAATACGGCTTACCGTACTCCTCCACACTATACCAAGAGATCAGGCTATCTTCTGATAAGCGCTGTGTTTGGCTCCACAAACCGGGCACTGATCCGGTGCCTCACCCCATACGGTATGACCACACACACCGCAGATGTGCAACAGTTCGTGGTCCAGATCCTTGCCCTGCTCCAAAGCAGCGATGGCCTGCCTGTAAAGATCGCTGTGGATCTTCTCAACTTCCATGGCCTGACGCATGCCCTGGGCAGCCCGCTTCTCTCCTTCCGCTTCGGCGGTGGCCACCATACCGGGATACATTTCCGCCACTTCGTAATCTTCTCCAGCCATGGCTTCTTTCAGATTTTCCAGGGTGGAATGGATACCATTCAGGTTGCGCAGGTGAGTGTGAGCATGCAGGGTCTCCGCCTCGGCAATAGCACGAAACAGGTTGGCAACGACCGGGTAACCTTCCTGCTCGGCTTTTTTGGCGAAAGCCAGATATTTGCGGTTGGCCTGGCTCTCACCAGCAAAAGCGGCCTTGAGATTGTCTTGCGTTTTCATGGCTGTGACTCCTTACTGATTGAATTCTTTGATGAAGGCTGATTTATTGGTCGTAGCCTGACCGGTCAGTACAAAACCATCCAGGGTGTGTTGCGCGTTGAAATGACGCCCTGTGACACCTGAATCGGATTGTTCCATCTCCCAATGACCCTCTGCGGTAGCGGGAGGTAAGGTGATGATGGGGTATAACGTGGTTTTGATGGCAATGGGCATGACCGGATAGGTGACCGCCGTTTCCTGTCCGCACAGGGTTGCTGCCAGTGCCTTGGCACCAGCCATCAATGGAGCGATAAAGGGTAGATGGCGGCCATTGACTGCGGCGCAATCGCCCAAAGCGAAAACATCGGCAGCGCTGGTCCTTAAATAGCCATCGGTGACAATACCGCGCTCGACTTGTAGACCAGCCTGTTGTGCCATGGCCGTAACGGGGCGCACCCCCACCGCCGACAGGATGAGATCTGCCGTGACAGTGTCGCCATTTTTGAGCACTGTCCGGTAACCGGTGCCCGTTTTTTCAATGGGACCATTGACGGTTTCAAGATGCCAGATGGCTCCATGGCTGGCCAAAGCCTGCTGCACGGCCCGTCCAGCCTGCTCTGGCAACAATGAGCTGATTGGCCAGCGATCCGGTCCAATAATCAGGACCTCGCGTCCCGATTGCAGCAAGTCGTTGGCAAACTCGCAACCAATCAGACCGGGACCTATAATGGCAACGCGCCGCGCCTGTTGTACCCGTTGCCGAAAATGGCCATAATCGTCAAGATTGTTGACCGATAGCACATCCTGTGCACCGTCTCCGGTCAAAGGCAACCGGATAGGGGCCGACCCAATCGCCAACACCAGTTTATCATAAGTCAGGTTTGTGCCACCGAGGGTGACCGTATGTTGTTGTGGATCAATCGCTGTCACAGGTGACCCGGTTTTGATTTCCGCCTGCAACTCGGATGACATTTGCTCAGCCGTGGCCAGCGTCAGTGCCGCCGTGTCCTTGTTTTGCGCCAAGGCTGTCGACAACAGTGGTTTGGAGTAATAACGTCCCTCATCAGCCGTGATCAGAACCAGAGATCCCGGATACTTCTGGCGACGCAGTTCCTTGGCCAGGGTATAACCGGCCAAGCCGGTACCAACAATACAGATAGGATTCATGGCTGCTATTTAGCACTCCTCCCTATCAAAATCACCCTTGGAAACACCACAATCGGGACAGGACCAGTCATCCGGTACATCGGCCCAGCGGGTGCCTGGTGCAATACCCTCATCGGGCGCCCCCTGCGCCTCATCGTAGATATAACCACAGATGTTACACCTATATTTTTTCATCCGGTTTCTCCCACTGTTGCTTCTTTTTCCGAGAGGCATTCACGACAAACGCCCCTGACTTCCATGTGAACCGAATCAATCCGACCCCATTGTTCAGCACAGGCCGGGCTGTCGATCTGATCCACGTTCATGTTGACGACGTCCCTGACCTTACCACACCGGACGCACACAAAATGGTGGTGCGGTGAGGTATTCCGGTCATAACGATGGCTGTCATGATGCAGACCAAATGGTGCGATATATCCCTGGTCGACCAGAAACTGAAGCGTCTGATAGACCGTATTGCGTGAAATGGTCGGGATCCTTTCCCTCACTTCCAGAAAAATGATCTCGGCATCCGGATGCTCATCCGTTCGCAATACCTCCCTGAAGACCTCAATCCTCTGGTGTGTTGCCTTGTGACCAGATTGATGCAACCGTTCCTTGAGGCATTCTATACGATGTTCGAGATCATCACGATTAGGGTTCATTGATTTAACCTAACAAGTAATCATTACTGTAGAGTATCATATATCATCTTCGTAAACACAAGCAACAATTTTTTCCGCTTGACATATAAGATTCTGCTGTTAATCTTAAATAAGAATCATTCTTATTTAACTTTGAGGGAAATCCTGGGGAAAAATGAATAAAATGACCCTTGCAGAGATAAAAGCCGGTCAAATAGTCAGGATCGTCGGGCTGCTCGGAGATGATATCAGCAAACGGCGGCTGATGTCTCTTGGTATTGTCAGAGGTAAGGAGATCTCACTGGAAACCATGGCCCCCATGGGTGATCCGAAGATTTATTCCATCCTCGGCTATCGTTTGTCCATCCGCAACGACGATGCCAACAACATCCTGGTATCCGCAAGTTGACTGTATTCCACTCAAGATCCTCCAAGGAGCCCCGCGCATGCTGTCCTCATCCACGCGTTTCCGTTGGCCTTGTTGGCAATCCCAATAGCGGCAAGACGACGATCTTCAATCAGCTCTGTCGCACCAAGGAACATGTTGGCAACTATCCACGGGTAACCGTTGAAATTGCGGAATGGAGTTTCGAGGTGCAGCAGCAGTCGTTCCAGCTGGCTGATCTACCCGGTTTATATGCCCTCACCACCCAGACTCCGGAGGAGAGCGAGGCCAGGGACTATATTCACGCTGAGAAGGCTGATATTCTGGTGAATGTTCTGGATGCGGGCAACCTTGAGCGATCCCTGTTTCTGACCAGTCAACTGGTTGAGTTGGGAACACCGATCATCTTTGTCCTCAACATGATTGACGAGGCAGAACGCAAGCAGTTAACCATCGATACCGAGGCTCTTGCCGGGTTGCTGGGCGGGCCTGTTCTGACAGCCAACGGTGTCACTGGGCAAGGGCTGGATGGCCTTAAAAATACCTTGCTCCATATGGCACAACACCCCCACCGTCCAACCCCGGAAATTCATCATTACGATGACCATCTGGCTGCAGCCATTGAGCGTGTTCAGGGGCGGATTCGGCAGCTGCATCCGGAAAAAATGGACGCACGACAAACACGCTGGCTGGCCATTAAATTGCTAGAAGGCGATGAAGCCCTGCTGCGCCGTGAAGGCGATCATGCCCATCTGCTGGAAATGGTGCGCCGGGAACGTTACGATCTGGCCAAGGAACACGATGGCGAGTGTGAAATGCTGTTTGCTGATGCCCGCTATGGTTTTGTCCATAACCTGATTCTCAAGACCGTGCAGCAATCTCCTGAAATGGTTGGGCACAAGGATGTTACCCGCAAGCTGGATAACCTTTTTCTCCATCCCATTGTGGGGATTCCGGTTTTCTTCGGTCTGCTGTGGGTGATGTTTCACTCCACGTTCACGCTCGGTGAATATCCCATGAACTGGATTGAGGCCCTGGTCGAGTGGACCAAGGGGGGGGTAGGTGAACTCATACCTGACGGAATGGTGCACGACCTGGTCATTGATGGCGTTATAGCCGGCGTCGGCGGTACCATCATTTTTCTACCCAATATTGTCATCCTGTTCTTTTTTATGGCCATCTTCAGCGAAACCGGCTATCTGACACGCGCTGCCTTTCTCATGGACCGGCTGATGCACTCCTTCGGTCTGCATGGCAAGGCCCTCATTCCCATGGTGATTGGTTTTGGCTGTAACGTTCCAGCAATCATGGCTACGCGGACCATCGAAAGCAAGCGTTCCCGCCTTATTACCATCCTGATCAATCCCTTCATGCTATGCGCCGCCCGTTTGCCGGTGTTTATCCTGTTTGCCGGAGCGTTCTTTAGCGACATGGCGGCAACCATTGTCTTTCTTATGTATATTATAAGTATATTAATGGCCATGGTGGGCTCTATTCTGCTCAATAAACTATTGCCACAGACCATCCATGAGAGCTTTATCATGGAATTGCCGCCTTACCGGCTCCCCACCTTGCGTGCCCTGCTGATTCATATGTGGGACAACGCCATGGCCTTCCTGCAGAAAATTGCTGGTGTCATTCTGATTGGTTCCATCGTGCTCTGGTTCATGAAGGAATTTCCCAAAACAGTTGAATGGAGTGTTGATTATCAGGGACAGATTGAATATTTGAAAAAACAACCCTATAGCGAGCAGCATCAGGAGTCCATTGCCAAACTGGTCAACCAGCAAAAGCAGGAATCTCTGGAGAAGAGTTATCTGGGCCGGGTTGCCCATACCGTCGCGCCGGTCTTTGCTCCTCTGGAGATGACCTGGCGCGATACGGTAGCCATCCTCACGGGCCTGGTTGCCAAGGAGGTTGTGGTCGCCAGTTACGCTGTGCTTTACTCCCAGGGCGATCATGTCAGCGCTGAATCGTCTTCCTTCCAGGATATACTGGGCAAGACCATGCGCCCGCTGGTGGCGTTTGCATTCATGGTTTTTACGTTGTTGTACAGCCCGTGTCTGGCCACCATTGCCACTATTCGTCGCGAGGCCGGTGGGTGGAAATGGGCTGGTTTTTCGGTAGCGTTTTCCATGACCTATGCTTGGCTGGTAGCCTTTCTCATCGTTACCATCGGGAATTTGATCGTATGAACAGTTTACTCGATAAGGTGTTGTTGTTCGTCATCTTCTGCATCTGTTTATTGCTTGTGGTGCGTTATATCAGAAACACGATCGCACCGGATGCAGGCAAACAGCCGAAGCCGGGTTGCAAGGGTGGATGCAGCAAGTGTGGTTCCTGAAAACAGTATTCGACCTGACCAGGATTTCTGAATATGAAAATCAGTATTATTGGCAACGGCTTTGCTGCACTTGCTGCCATTGATCATTTGCGCTGCCTTGACCGTAGCCGGCACATTGATCTGACAGTCATTTCGCCACAGGCCAGTTTCCTTTACCATCCAAGCCTGATCTGGATTCCATCGGGGCAGCGTTCGGGAACGGATATACAGTGCAACCTGGAACGCTATTTTCGACGGCATGGGGTCACCCATCATGCCGGAGAAGCGGTCTCGATACAGAACCAGGGACGTACGGTTGTTACCACCAGTGGCAGCGTCACGAATGACGGATTGCTGATTGCAGCTGGGGCAACCTATCTGAAAAAAGCGCCCGGCATTGAGCATACCGTCAACCCCTGTAGTGGTGTGGAGGCAGCCACGGCCATACATCAGCAATTGCAGGCCATGGACAGTGGGGTGATTGCCATGGGGTTTAGCAGCAACCCGGCAGAACCGGAGGCCATCCGGGGCGGTCCCCTGTTTGAGTTTCTGTTCGGGATGGACACCTATTTAAGAAAAATCGGTCGACGCGACCGGTTCAAGCTGATTTTCTTTGCGCCCATGTCTGAACCCGGTAAACGTCTTGGGCCCAAGGCTGTCAAAGGCCTGCTGTCCACCATGCAACACCGTGACATTGAAACCCATCTTGGCAAGAAGATCGTGGGTTTTGCACCCCGGCAGATTTTACTTGAAGGACAGACGGAGGCCATTCATGCCGATATGATCCTGTTTTTGCCGGGTATGACCGGATCGCCCTGGTTGGCCCAAACAGGTATGGAGTTGTCATCGGGTGGTTTTCTCAAGGCCGATAGCCATTGTCGCGTCGCGGGTGGTACAAAAGTTTATGTCGCCGGAGATGCCGGATCTTTTCCAGGGCCCGACTGGCGTGCCAAACAGGCCCACATGGCTGAACTACAGGCCAAAACAGCGGTCAGAAATCTGTGCGCGGAACTTTTAAACCAACCAGCCAATCATACGTTCAGAACCGAGTTGATATGCATCATCGATACACTGGACCACGGCATATGGGTATCACGCTTTGACCACTTTAACCTTAACCTGATCCTGCCACCCCTTAAGCCGATGCACCGGCTGAAGCAATGGCTCGAATCGAGAGCCATGCGTAGATATGGCGTGGGCTAAACCGATCTGGGCGCAAGTGATTGGGTGTACCAAACAAGGACGATCAGGAAATGCTTTCCAGTACTTCCGGTGAGGGAATACGCTACCAACGATTATCTGTCAAGCAGCGATTTGTCTTCACTCGGGAGGAACTCCATCAACGACAGTCCTTCGCGAGCGAACGCTGTTTTATCAACCCCTTTGCTGCAGCAAGGCCTTCAGATCAGCAAACGGATTGTGGGTTGCTGGTGGTGGTAAAGCCTCCGACAGATTAAGGCCCCCTCCGTGGGCGGCAGCGCGCTCGTATTTTTCATGCTCCTGATCGTGGCAGTAAAGGCAAAGATGTTCCCAGTTGCTACCGTCACTTGGGTTGTTGTCGTGGTTATGGTCCTTGTGATGGATGGTCAGCTCATAGAGGTTGTCCATGGTGAAGGCCCGGCCGCAGCGACCACAAACCCAGGGATGGATGCGTAACGATTGCTCACGATACCCCTGTGCCTGCTGGGCTGTGGCCACGATGGTTTCAACACGGTCAGGCGTGATGTCCCGCTTGTGACGTCCAGTAGCCACGGGTCGACGCAGAGTGCTTTTCATGCGTAGGACATCCAGTAGATGATCAATCCGGTGACAGACACATAAATCCACACCAGCAAGGTCTTGCCGGCCAAGGCACGGTGTTGTGCAAATTGCTGTTGCATGGCACGCTTTATGGTCACGACGATCATCGGTACCAGCACAACAGCCATGAGCACGTGCGAAATGAGTATGGTGAAGAACAGGGTCCGTATCGGTCCGGTACCGGAAAACCCGGTCCACCCAGCCACCAGATGATAGATCACATAGGCCACCAGAAACAGCAGCGAGGTGATCAGGGCGATAAACATGTAACGCTGATGGATGATCTTCTGACGATTGCGAATGGCAAAAAAACCAGCGATCAGAGCAACCAGGGCCGTGCCATTCAGAACGGCCTGGATATGGGGTAGAATTTGAGCCCAAATCACAGCATATCTCCCATCCTTCCTACAGTGAAGAGAACAGTTCCTGATCGATTCGCTCCGAATCGCCCATGTTGAGCGTAATCAAACGGCGCAAATGGCTGAAGCTCTCCAGGTCCATGTCCTGAAACTGAATGGCGGCGCCGCGATGTTCCTTGGCCCATAGTACTGTACCGCGGATGGTCAGGCTGATCTCTCCCAGTGACAACACGCCAGAGACCTGTTCGCCCGGCTTCGGCAACTCCTCGGCGCAGAACAGCAATCCCTTAAGGCTGATATCGTTAAAGGCGCCTTGATAGAGCTGCTGCGTCTTGTCGTTGACCAGATCCAGTTCATGACAGAAATCGACACGGGAAAAGTGGCGCCGATCCTGTGTTGGCGATGTTATGATGCGATTGAACATAAACAACAGTTCCCCACCGATTTTAGGATTAATGGGTCAATACCCTTCCAGGACATGCCGCTTGATCTGCCGCGTTTGCTCGATAGTCAGACGGGCACCAAACTGGGTTACCAGTCGTGAGGCAGCCTGACATGCCAGCCGTCCCGAACCGGCAAAATCGTGGCCATGGTTGACTCCATAGAGAAAGGCTCCGGCAAACAGATCCCCAGCGCCATTGGTGTTAATGGCCTGTACCATAGGAGACACCACTTCAATCTGCCGTGTGCCGTCGTACAGGGTGGCTCCTCGTCCGCCCAGGGTGATGCAGACGGCGGCTGACACCTCGCGTAACCGCAGACTGGCATCGGCTATATGGTCGGTAGCGGCATAATGACAGGCCTCGGCCTGGTTGCAAAACAGCAGGTCAACGCCACCACCGATGACGGCATCGATCTGGTTGCGGCAATAACGCAGCATATTGACGTCAGAGAACGTAAAGGCCACCTTGATGCCCTGCTGGCGCGCCAAGGCCACGGCCTTTAGGGCAGCATCAAGGGCGCTCTGTGATGAGACCAGATAGCCTTCAACGTACAGATAACGGGCGGCGCTCAGACGCTCTACGGCAATGTGGTCCGGTGACAGAGTTTCCGAAACACCCAGAAAGGTACACATGGTCCGCTCGGCATCAGGGGTAATCAACACCAAACAGCATCCCGTTAGCCCGTCGGCCAGTGTGGTAAGCAGGTCGTTAGCCACTCCGTTAGCTTCCATATCGGCGGCGTAGAAGCGACCGTTGTCATCATCGGCTACTTTGCAGGCATGGAAAGCGGTTCCTCCCAGCTGGGCTACGGCGATGGCACTGTTAGCGGCTGATCCACCGCAGGAACGCTTCATGACATGGTGATGCTGTTGCAGCTGGTGCAGCAATTCAATCTGACGGGTCTGATCAACCAGCTGCATCGACCCTTTTTGCAAGCCAGCCTGCTGCAGAAAGCTGTCCGAAACTTCACATTCAAGATCAACCAGTGCATGACCTATGCTGTACACGTCATAATGGGACATGGTGTCAGTTCCTTTTTTGAGATACTCCAAGCAAATTATAACAGCATGATGTAAAATCTATCAAGCGTTACATCATTTCAGATCATTTCCCAGTGACCGTAATTGGTCGGATGGCCAACGCGGAAGGCTCCACCATAGTTGATTTCGTAACGGGGTGGATGGTAAAGTGCTTCAGCTGTAGCTGGGGTATAAAAATGGTCGCCGCACAGATCGGAACGGACGAAAAAGGCATTCGAGCCGGTAATGTTACAGCTTACCAGTTGATAGCCCTTACGCTGGGCCATGCGTGTCAGGGATTCGAGCGAGCAGCCGAAATAGTCGGTAAATTCGTGGCTGCTGTGTTCAGCGTTGTAACGCATCACAGCCAGAATGGGAGGCGGTAGCTTGCTGTTGTACTCAATGACACAGACCCGTGGCCGCACGCATGTGAGGCTCTCGAAGACATAATAGTCGTTACCATCGATATCGATGCTGATCAGGTCGATTTCCTCAGGCAGGTTGAACTGGGCGATGACCTCATTGATGGTTTCAACACTGATCCACTGCTGCGACACCTGCAGCCGGTTCTGCTCGATCAGGGGGGCAAATTTTTGCCGGATGAAGGCGATGTTCTGCTCACCACCATCCATCCATACCCCCTTCCAACCTTGGTAGGTCAACAACAGGGTGTTGTTTTCCAGGCCATTGGAGACACCAAACTCAAGAAAGGTATGATTGCTGACACCGATACGGCGGAAAATTTCGGCAAGGATGCCATCTTCATCGTTCTGCGAGTAGAACTTGGCGCCAAAACGCTCCAGACGACGCGGATCAGCATAGCAGGCATCGGACAGGATATCCCGATACAGGCGCTGACTGGCCAGCTGATTGGAACGCGACACCTCTTTCATGGTATAGAACAGCATGTCGTTGAGCCGTTCCAGCGGCAGCAGTGATTCGGTCTGCAGCAACAGTCGCTGCATATCGGGGTGGTCACCCTGCTGGGTCAGGATCATCTGTGCCACACGACGAGCCTCGGTAACACGACCTTCACGCAATTGCTGGTAGATATAGTTAATGGCTTCGTCAATCGTCAGAGCGGGCATAACAAAAGAACTCCCTCGTGGTCATGGATTGGAATGGTACAGATTAATCATATCGGCCCGTTCTGTCCATAGTTGCTGATCAAGTCATGTCATTTGCGTTCACCCTATCCTGTTGCTATAATAGCCTCAGTTCGTCTCCACAACCTTACTGTGCGAGGATAGCGATGACCCAAAAACCACTCCGATTCGTCAACCCAAAAATGGATTTGGCGTTCCGCAAGATCTTCGGTTCGGACCACAGCCACGACATTATCATCAGCTTTCTCAATGCCATCCTGGATCTGACCGGTGATAGAACAATCACCGAGGTGACCATTCTCGACCCGTACCAAGCGCCACCGATTCTCGATCTGAAAGAATCGATCCTGGATGTGCGTGTCACAGACCAGTCGGGCCGCCGTTACATCATTGAGATGCAGCTG
>JADGCH010000023.1 GCA_015229115.1 Magnetococcales bacterium | reverse complement strand
TCGTTTTGCTTTGTGGTGTTTTGATCCTGCTGTTAAGATAGGGCTGAACAGTTACACTCTATCAATACTTCCCTTGCAAGATAAAATCCCTGTCCCATCACCGCACCCTCCCCTTTGTTAAACCTCAATCTGCAACAGTCGGATCCTTCTCATCGCCGCACATCCACTTCGATAATGGTCATGGTGTCGTTACCGAAGATATCGACTCCGGCAGGGGCTGACCGGTTTCGATGAAGCGGATGGCTTCCTGTTGTTCCTGTTCAGTCAGTCGCAGCATAACTTCTCCTTCAAGTTGTTTTTGCTTGACTCCTCATGGGGTTCTCAGGATTTTGTTCTCCTTGAGAACGCGTTCGCGGGTAGCACGGGAGCGGGCAAATACGTCGTGCAGGGCCTCTCCATCGCTGTTAGAGACCAGTTCCAACAGAACATCGAGATCACCGCGAAAGCGCTGCAGCACCTCGCAGATGGCGGTGCGGTTTTCGAGACAGATATCACGCCACATGGTTGGATCGGACGAGGCAATGCGGGTGAAGTCGCGGAAACCACTGGCGGCGTAGCGGAACACTTCGGCCTGGATATCCTGTTCCAGGTCCGACAGCGTCTTGACGACGTTGTAGGCCATCAGATGGGGTAAATGACTGGTGGCGGCCAGGACACGGTCGTGGTGGTCAGCGGCCATGACCTCAACCTGGGAACCGCAGGCTTCCCAGGCTACCCGTACCCGCTCCAGAGCTGCTGGGGCGGTGCGTTCGGTGGGGGTCAGGATGGTGCGGCTGCCCTGAAACAGCGCTGGAAAAGCGGCTTCCACGCCCGAACGCTCACGTCCGGCAATGGGATGGCTGCCGACAAAATGACAACCTTCCGGCATCAGCTGTTCGCAGGGAGCGACGATCGAACCCTTGACGCTGCCGGCATCGGTGACCACCGCGCCACGGCTCAGGGCTGGGGCAAACTGTTGTACTGTCGGCACGATAGCACAGACCGGTGGCGCCACCAGGACAAACTGGGCCCCGGCCACCCCTTGCTGCGGATCGAGTGTGCCGCTGTCGATCACACCCAGCTCGCGAGCCTTGTCCAGAGTGCGCTGGCTGCGGGCTACGCCGATCACCTCTCCGACCAGATCCTGCTCGCGCAGGGCCTGGGCAAAGGAGCCGCCGATCAGACCCACCCCAACCACGGCCAACCGTTTGATGAAGAACGACATGGTTAAACAGCCCTTTTAGGATAGGAACCGAGCATCTGAACCGATACGCCGGGGGTTTGTACCAACTCGGCTAGGGCATCGGCTACGGGAGGTTGTTCGCGGTGCCCTTCCAGCTCAACAAAAAAGAGATAATCACAGGAACTGGACCAGGAAGGACGCGATTCGATACGGGTCAGGTTGACGCCATGACTGGCAAAAATGCCCAGAATGCGGTGCAGGAAACCGGGCTGATCGCGAAACGAGAACATCAGACTGGTCTTGTCCTGTCCCGACGGTCCCGAATCGTGTCGTCCAACGACCAGAAAACGGTGTTCATGGCCGGAGCGATCCTCGACATGCTCGCTCAGGACATTAAGACCGTAACGATCGGCAGCATGGACGCCGGCCAATACCGCCGATTCTTCATCCTCCCGCACCAGGGCGATACCCTTGGCTGTGGCGTCGACAACAGTGACGGGCATGGTTGGCAGGTGGCGCTCCAGCCAGAGGCGGCACTGGGCGCGGGCGCGGGCATGGCCATAAACGCGGCGCAGCTGCTCCATGGAGGAGGCTAGCGACATCAGACAATAGACCACCGGCAGCATCACCTCGCCACAGATACGCAACGGTGAATCGATAAAACGCTCCAGGGTATAGATGACAACACCCTCGATGGCATTTTCGACCGGCACCACGCCGAAATCGGCCCGTCCCACCTCGACATCGTGGAAGATATCGTCGATGGAGGCTACCGACGACATGGCCGCCGAAGAGCCAAAATGCTTCAGCGCTGCCTCGTGGGTGGCGGTAGCTTCTGGTCCCAGATAGACCACGTTAAGCCGCTTTTCCAGGCTGAGACAGGCTGAGATGATTTCACGATAGATGCGATGCAGCGCTTCGACGGGCAGGGCGCCATGGTGGCGGGCTGCCAGACGGCGATGAATGCGTGCCTCGCGTTCGGGTCGGTAGAACAGCACATCGCCGCTTGCATCGCCACGCTGTCGCCCCTTGACCTGACCGACCTGCACCACCAGATCGGCCCGTTCGACCAGCAGGTCGTGGATACGGTTATCAATGGCATCGATCTGGTGGCGCAGCTCATTGAGCCGCTGCTGCTGTGAAAGGTCAGGGTCTGGCAAGATCGATGATCCGATTGAGATCATAGTCCGGTGAACCGTTGACTTTCTGGACGATTTTGCCCAGCTGTTCATCCAATGTCGGCTTTTCGACCTGGTACAGCAGCCCGATCGGTGCCTTGCCACCGGGGCGGCGCGCTAATTCCATGGCCGTACCCAAATCGGCGGTGTTGTGCCCTGCCGGTATTTCCGCTACCAGATCGCGGTAATACTCGATGGTGTCGATCTTGTTGAAGGTGGGACACTGGGTGAAGATGTTGACATAGGAAAAGCCCTTGTGCTCAATGGCTCCCTTGATCAGGTCGGCGCAGAGCTTGGGCTTGCCGGCAAAGGCCTGGGCGACATAGGTGGCACCATAGGTCAGCATGTACAACAACGGGTTCATGGGCTCATCCGGTCCACCATAGGGAGTGGTGTAGGCCTTCAGTTCAGGACGGGACGTGGGCGAATATTGACCCTTGGTCAGGCCATAAATGCCGTTATCCATCAGGACATAGGTCATGTTGACATTCTTGCGTGCCATGTGCGGCATATGGCCACCACCGATGGAGAAGCCATCGCCATCGCCACCATTGACCAGCACAGCCAGGTCAGGGCGGGCTAGCTGGACACCAGTAGCGACAGCACCAGCTCGTCCATGCAGGGTGTGCATTTTGTAGGTGTTGATGAAATAGGGCATGCGTGATGAACAACCGATGCCTGAGATCGATACCAAAAAGGTCGGATCAACGCCCAACTCAGCCAGGGCGCGATAAACGCCGTTCAGGATGCCAAAGTGACCACACCCGGGACACCATGTTGTTTGAACCTCAGATTTGTAATCCTTGGCAGCCAGTGAAACTTTGTGTAATGCGGCAACAGTCATGCGATAATCTCCTTGACACGTTGGACGATCATGGCCGGCGTAAAGGGCAACCCACCGCAAATCGGGTAGGAAATGGGCCGGATGGAGGTCTCGGCACGGATGAAGTGCGACAACTGACCCTGAAAGTTGACCTCCGGAACCAGAATGTGGCGACAGGTGGCGGCGAAAGCCTCATACTGGGCCACCGGCATGGGCCACATCAGCTTGGGGTAGAAGCCCTTGACGCGGTAACCAGACCCACGCAGCCGCTGTACCGCCTCGCGTACCACACCGATGGTGCTGCCCCAGGTGATGATGCCCACGTCAGCATCACCCGAACCATCTACCTCAACCGGACGATAGTTAGTGACCACGGTTTTGATCTTGTCGAACCGTTTGCGGTGCATGGTTTCATGGTTTTCTGGCGTATAGCGGGGAGCACCGGTTTCGCTGTGTTCCAGACCGGTGGCGATGTGCATGGCGTTGGGCGTGCCCGGATCGGCCATAGGCGAGATCAGGTCGTCGGTAAGCAGGTAGCGCTTATAGGTGCCCTGGCCGTCCCAGCGTTTGCGTTCGATGATCTGGTAGCTGGCTGGATCGGGCCGTGGAATGGTCTGGGTTGAAAAGGCCAGCGAACCATCCGACAACAGCAACACCGGGACCTGATACTGCTCGGAAAGGTTGAGGGCATCGACGGTCATGTCGATGCAGTCCCTGACATCCTCGACCGATAGCACGATGCGAGGCGCGTCGCCATGGGCACCATGAATGGCCAGAAACAGATCGGACTGCTCATGCTTGGTGGGCAGACCGGTGGAGGGTCCACCACGCTGAACATCGACCACCATGACCGGGGTCTCGCTCATGGAGGCCATGCCCAGCATTTCACTCATCAGGGCCAGACCGGGACCAGAGGTAGCGGTCATGGAACGGTGACCAGCATAGGAGGCTCCCAGCACCTGCGAGATGGAAGCAATTTCGTCTTCGGCCTGGATCAGGGTTCCGCACCGTTTCGGCAGATGGGTGGCGACATATTTGGCAATTTCGGTCGCTGGCGTGATGGGATAGGCCGAGAAGAACTGCAATCCGCCCAGCAGGGCTCCCAGTCCAACGGCATCGTTACCGGACATGATGATGACATCTTTGGGATCCTGGCGGTCAGCAACACGCCAGGGATCAGACTTGGTCAGGGGCAGGGCCAGCTCCTTACCGGCATGGAACCCGGCAATATTGGCATCAAGAACCTCACCGCCCTTTTTGCCGAATTTATCTTTGAGGACCCGCATCAGCGTCTCTTCATCGATATTAAACAGTTGCGACAGCGCTCCCAGGGCCACCATGTTCTTGGAACGGATCGAACCCAGCTCCTTGGCTTTTTTGGTCATGGCAATGGGATAGGCATGAACACCAGCCGGAATTTCGGGCTCGAAATCACCGCCCGGGTAATCGTAGACAAAAGCGGTGCCCGGGTGCAACAGATGCTTGTTGAGCTCATAGGCCTCGCCATTGAAGGCGCAGAAGACGTCAAAGGTGTCACCCTGGCAGTAGATCCGGTCGGCGCTGGCGCGGATTTGATACATCGCGTAGCCTCCCTTGATCTCGGCCGGAAAGGTCTTGAAGGTGTAAACCTCCAGACCAGCACGCGCACAGGCAGCGGCAATGAAATCGCCCGCCGAGATGATGCCTTCGCCTCCTTCTCCAGCGACACGGATAATCAGATCATTTTTCATCAATTGTCATCCTTTCTTCAAAGCACGTTGCACCGTTACGCCAAGATCGGCCGGTGAACGGGCAATATGGACGCCAGCCGCTTCCAGTGCGGCGAACTTTTCGGCAGCGGTCCCTTTACCACCAGCGATGATGGCGCCGGCATGGCCCATCCGTTTACCTTTGGGAGCGGTAGCACCAGCGATGAATCCTACCACCGGCTTGGTCATGTTCTGCTTGATCCAGGCCGCAGCATCCTCTTCAGCATTGCCACCGATTTCGCCGATCATGATCACCGCTTCGGTTTGATCGTCCTGCTGGAACAGGCTGAGGCAGTCGATGAAATTGGTGCCATTGACCGGATCGCCCCCGAGACCGACACAGCTGCTCTGTCCCAGACCGACAGCGGTCAGCTGGGCAACGGCCTCGTAGGTCAGGGTCCCGGAACGCGAGACCACGCCGACCGATCCGGCACGATGGATGTGTCCGGGCATGATGCCGATTTTACACTGTTCCGGCGTGATGATACCGGGACAGTTGGGTCCGATCAGACGGCTGTTGCTGCCTTGCAGGTAACGCTTGGCCTTGACCATGTCCAGTACCGGAATGCCCTCGGTAATGCAGACGATCAGCGCCACCCCAGCCGCTGCCGCCTCCATGATGGCATCGCCGGCAAAGGCCGCCGGTACGTAAATGACCGAGGCATCGGCGCCGGTCTGCTTGACGGCGTCAGCTACCGTATCGAACACCGGTAGATTAAGGTGAGTGGTTCCGCCCTTGCCCGGCGTGACGCCACCAACCATGCGGGTGCCATAGGCGATGGCCTGCTCCGAATGGAAGGTCCCGTTGGCACCGGTAAAGCCCTGACAGATGACGCGCGTATTTTTATTGACCAGAATACTCATGGATCTCCTCTCCTATGCCCCACGTGCTGCTGCTACGGCCTTGCTGGCAGCATCATCAAGATCACTGGCCGAGATGATCGGCAGACCCGACTGCGCCAGAATCTGTTTACCCTTATCGACATTGGTCCCCTCCAGCCTGACCACCAGCGGAACCCCGATTGAGACCTCACGGGCCGCGGTGACAATGCCATCGGCGATGACATCGCAACGCATGATGCCACCAAAAATATTGACCAGAATGGCTCGCACGTTGCTGTCGGAAAGAATGATCTTGAAGGCGGCTGTGACCCGCTCAGCGGTAGCTCCTCCTCCCACATCAAGGAAGTTGGCAGGATTACCACCCTTGAGCTTGATGATATCCATAGTGGACATGGCCAGACCGGCGCCATTGACCATGCAGCCGATGTCACCATCCAGGGCAATGTAGCTCAGATCATGCTGGGAGGCTTCCGTCTCCTTGGGATTTTCCTCGTCCAGATCGCGCAGGGCCAGCAGATCCTTGTGGCGGAACAGGGCGTTGCTATCGAAGTTGATCTTGGCATCGAGAGCCAGCAGATCACCGGACTGGGTCACTACCAATGGGTTGATTTCAGCCATGGAAGCATCGCTCTTGACAAAGGCCTGATAGAGACCAGTCATGAAGCGCACCGCCTTGCCAATCTGGTTACCTTCCAGCTTAAGACCAAAGGCGAGGTTGCGGGCCTGAAAATCGGTCAGGCCAGTCAGAGGATCGATGGTCTCACGCAGGATTTTTTCCGGATGACGTTCAGCAACCTCCTCAATCTCCATGCCGCCCTCCGTCGAGGCCATCATGGTGACCCGGCTGCTGCCGCGATCGATGACCATGCCGAGATAAAGCTCGCGGGCGATGGCACAGCCCTCTTCGACATAGATCCGCTTGACCACTTTACCGGAGGGGCCGGTCTGCTTCGTGACCAGCGTCATTCCCAGCATCGCCTGAGCTGTTGCGCGCACATCGGCCACACTTTTCACAACCTTGACGCCACCACCCTTGCCGCGGCCACCGGCGTGAATCTGTGCCTTGACCACAAAAACGGAACCTCCAAGCTGTTCTGCCGCCTGCTGTGCTTCGTCTGGTGTAAAGGCTACCTGTCCACGTGGCACCGCCACGCCGTACTGAGCCAGCACCTGCTTGGCCTGATATTCGTGAATATTCATGTACGCTACTGCCTCTGTCTGTTGTTGGGGTAAAGGGGAGTTGTGTTTCGAAACCATAAATAACACCAATGGTGGCATCAAGGCAAGTCAATCTAAGGATCTGTTATGTCGGTTTCAGCATAACGCTTTTTGATTTCCAGTGCCTCGGGAAGAATTCCATGAAAGATGGAAACCAGAGCAGGATCAAAGTGACTTTCTGAACCCTGGTCAATAATTTCAAGTGCCTTGGTAACGGACCAAGCTTCCTTGTAGGGGCGCTTTGAAGTCAGGGCGTCAAAAACATCGGCAATAGCGACAATCCGGCCTGAAAGAGGGATGTCTTTTTTTTGCAGTCCCTGGGGATAACCGCTCCCATCCCATTTTTCATGATGGGTCAGGGCGATTTGCCTGGAGAGGCGCAACAGCTCTGAATCGTGATCACCAATAATATCGGATCCTATGTGGGGATGAGTACGCATGATGACCCATTCCTCTTCATCCAGCCTGCCCGGTTTGAGGAGTACCCGGTCTGGAATGCCAATCTTGCCGATATCGTGCATGGGAGCAGCATGAAAGATCAGTTCAGTCCATTCATCGGAGATGTTCAGTGACTGAGCAATCAGGCGCGCATAATGGCTCATGCGGATGACGTGCAACCCTGTTTCGTTGTCCCTGAATTCAGCGGCACGGCCCAGTCGGCGGATGATTTCCAGACGGGTGCCGATCAGCTCTTCGGTACGTTCCCTGACAATATTTTCCAGATGGCGCTGATGGTTGTACAGGGCCAGATGAGAGCGAACCCTGCTTTCGACAATGGGAGGACTGATTGGTTTGACGATATAGTCCATGGCCCCCATCTCAATGCCTTTTCTCTCATCTTCCACCTCGCTTCTGGCGGTAATAAAAATGACAGGAATCGGGGCGGTAGCTGGATTGGATTTCAGTCGGCGGCAGACTTCATAACCATCCATATCGGGCATCATGACATCCAGCAGGATCATGTCAGGCTGTGGTTGTGACGCAGCAATACGCAAGGCATTCTGGCCATCCATGGCGATCTTTATCTTGTATTCGCTACGCAGGATACCTCCAAGCAGATCGATGTTTTCCGGGGTATCGTCCACAATGAGAACGGTAGCCTTGTTTCTGGTGGAATTCATGGTCCTTCTCTTTCTGTTTTGATGGAAGTTTCAATTTTTTCCACGATATCAATCGCTGCCTTGAAATGGTATTTAGCCATGTGGCTGGAGAGCGTCTTGATCAGATGATCATACTTGGCATGGGGGAGTTGATCGGCCAGCGCCGCAACGATCTCGACTGCTTCAAGATCATCCTGCTGCAGTAGCTGGCGTAGCTGCTGCAATAAATTGCCAACCTGTTCCCAATCGGTTGCTGCCGATGGTGCCGTTTCATCGCTGTGCTCCTGGTTCAGCATGTTGGCAAGGCCTGTTGTGACCAGGGCCAGTTGATGGGCTACGGTGGTGAGGAGTGTTGGGTCGATGTTTTGACCTTGACGGTGCAGAGCAGATTCCAGCATTTTGGCGGCCCAGTGTAGCTCGGTGGCGCCGACATTTCCTGCCACCCCCTTGAGCGTGTGGGCAAGGCGGATAGCCTCTTCGATTTCGTGGTTCTGCCAGTGCCGTTCAATCTTTTCAACGATACCGGACTGGTTGCTGGAAAATTTGCTCAGCAACTGATGGTAAAGGGTGGTGTTGCCATTGCAGCGCGATAAACCATCGGTCAGGTCGATCCCTGGCAGAGAGGTCGGCAGCTTCCACGGCTGAGCTTGCTGACCGGATGGAATAACGGCAGCCTTGATGGTGTCGGACGGCCGTTGTGCCGGTGTGATCCAGCGTGCCATGGTGGCAAACATGTCCCGCACATTGATTGGCTTGATAATACGGTCGTTCATACCAGCAGCCACGATTTTTTCCATGTCGGTTGCCATGGCATTGGCGGTCATGGCGATAATGGGCAACTTTTGCCACGGATGCTGTTGGCGGATGGTTCGGGTGGTGGTATAGCCATCCATTACCGGCATATGGATGTCCATGAGAACGCCGTCAAAATGTTCAAGAGCCAGCTTTTCAAGGGCTTCCTGACCATGATTGGCTACCTCGACGAGGATACCGTTGCTGGATAGCAGCTCAAGAGCCAGTTCCTGGTTGATTTCATTATCCTCTACCAACAGGACCCTGGCGCCCTGCAATTGAGTCACGAAAGTATGTTCTTCATGCAGCAATTGATAGACGCGCTGTTCGGAAATTCGCTGTCCTCCCAGGGCCGATACGATGGCGTCCAACAGTGTCGAGGAAGAAACCGGTTTGGTTAGAAATTCCTTGATGCCGAGACCGGATGCCGACTGTGCGGCCTCTTCCCGTCCATAAGCGGTCACCATGATGACCAGCGGTAACGCTTTTTCAGAGCGCTCTTTCTGCAGGGTGCGTGCTGTCGCGATACCATCCATTTCAGGCATGTGCCAGTCCATCAGGACAAGATGAAAGGGGTCGTTGCACTGTGCCGCCACCTCGATCAGAGACAGGGCTGATGGACCACTGTCGGTCACTTCGACCCGAAATCCCATAGATTGAACCATCCCGGTCAATATTTCCCGGGCAGTGGCGTTGTCATCGACTACCAGGATATGTTGATCGGCTGCGTTGAAATCTTCCGCTTTCGCGGATGGCGCGACATCGCTGCCGACCGTGAGCCAAATGGTGAAATGAAAGGTGCTTCCCTGACCATGACGGCTTTCAACCCAGATGGTACCCTGCATCATCTCCACCAGTTTTTTGCAGATGGCCAAACCCAGGCCGGTACCGCCAAATTCGCGGGTGGTAGAGCTGTCGGCCTGACTGAAGGGGTTGAACAACTGTTTCTGTTGTTCTTCGGTCATGCCAATGCCGCTGTCTCGCACACTGAAGTGAAGTTTGACCCGGTCTGCTTCACAAGCCGACCGGCGTACCCTGATGACGATATCCCCTTTCTGGGTAAATTTGACGGCATTATTGCCCAGGTTGATCAGGATCTGTTCCAGACGCAAAGGGTCACCGATGAGACAGGTGGGAACATCGTGGGCCATATCAAAGTGCAGTTCCAACCCCTTTTCCTCAACCTTGAGACCGACGATACTGGCCAGATTGTCGAAGATATCCTCCAGGCGAAAATCAATCGTTTCCATGGACAATTTAACGGCCTCAATTTTGGAAAAATCGAGAATATCATTGATAATTCCAAGCAGTGATTCGGCAGAACGATGTACTTTCTGGACATAGTTGCGCTGGCGTTGGGTCAGTTCGGTTTGGAGCGTCAGATAGCTCATACCGATGATGGCATTCATCGGTGTACGGATTTCATGGCTCATGTTAGCCAGAAAATCCGATTTCATCCTGGCAGCCTCTTCAGCCAGGGTGCGGGCTTTTTGCATTTCCTCAAGTAATTTATGCTCAGAGGTGATGTCATCAATGATGCTGACCATTCCTTTGGTCAAATCGTCCTTGTCAAGGGCTCGTCCGGAAAATCGGGCCCAGAAACCGCTGCCATCCTTGCGTATCATGTACTGTTCGCGAACATGGATCTGTCCTTGGGAGACCTGGTGGTAAATTTCTTCACCAGCCACGGCAAAGGACTCATCATCGGTATACCAGATACGGGTCGACAGGCCGATCTGTTCCCCTGGAGCGTAACCGAACATTTCATCCATGCGGCGGTTGCAACGGATGATGGTACGATTTTTTGCCAACACCACTCCCGAACCAGCTGCATCGAAAATAGCTTGTTGCTCGTTGCTGATGGCGACTACCTCAGCGGTGCGTTCTGCCACCAGTTGTTCCAGGCGGTTTTGGGCTGTTTTTTCAGCCGTGATGTCACGCCACACGCCAACGATATAGTCGCGACCATTCTGGCGGATGGCCCGTACGTTGATGCGCACATGGATGACACTGCCATCCTTGCGCTTATGGAGGCTTTCGAACTGGATCGTTCCCTCGTTTTTGATGTCAGCGGTGACACCAATCAGATCATCTTCTGTCATGGCTGCCTGAATATCAGACACTTTCATGTTGAGCAATTCATCACGGCTATACCCCGATAGGCGGCAACTAGCTTCGTTGATCTGGACAAATTTCAGAGTGGCAGCATCGACCAGTTCAATGGCGTCCGGAGCCTGCTCGACGATGGCATTCATCAGCTGTTGCTGATCGTATTCCACCATTTTGCTGCGACGACTTTCTATGGCGTGGCTCAGGCGCATGGCAATGGCATCCAGCAGATCGCGTTCCTCGTCAAGGAAAGGGGCTCCTGCTCCGCTGGGCAAAGGGGCGTAATAGGCCACGGTCACATGTCCTGGTTGTCCATCCATGCCAATAAAGGAAGAACGGATGTGTTCCCTGATAACGGATGGCGAGCTGAAACCGAAGCTTATACCACTGTGTTCCACGAACGCGACGGCAACATCCGGGTAACGCATGGCCGGCGGTAGACATAAACATACAGCTTTCATAATCTCGTCAATCTCAAGGTCATCCCGTTCAGTGATTCGCGAAATATCGTACAGACAGGTGATTTCCTTGATACGTTCACCGAGGTTGTAGCGCGTTGTCTGCAATGCGATCAGGGTGTGGCGAAAAGCCAGTACCGCCCGTGCCATATCGTGCAAAATACTGTGACGGTTATTGCGAATTTTCTGCAATATCGACAGATCAATCGAGTGGACATGACCATCTGCCAGAGCCTGCAATCCCTCGGTCAGATGCGTGATGCCCCGCGTGAGCCAATGGGTTAGCAACAGCCATAATAACAGCAGGGTAACCAGCAACAGACTACTGGCCACGAGGATCTGGATGGCATTCTGTTCGAAAAGCCTGCGGTGGAATTGACCCTGGTGCAAGGTCTCGGTGGCCAGTTCTCCGGCAATGGCATAGGTATGCTCGGACAGGTCAATGTAATGGGTGGCGGCCTGATAGGCATAACGCATGGCCCCTAGCGGATCAATGGCAGCAATATCGGTTGCCATAATGACAAAATTGCGATAGGCATCAAAATCGGACAGAGTCTCCTGGGCAAGCTGGGAACCCTGCTCCACGTTGATCGCAACCCGCAACGACTGATCAAGCAGGGCAAGACGGTTGACGATGTCGGAATGGATTTGGTAAACACGACCCTCGTCCAGTTGACCGGCAGCAGCCTGGCGCAGCGTCTGGTCGACCAGACGCTGGATAGCAACGATTTCCTGGTTGAAACGCATCACTCTGGAGATATACTCAACCTTGTAAACCTGTTGTTCGATAGTCTGTTTGTGATCATGACGAATATTATAGAAAGATATCAGGCTGAATAAGGCAATAGGTAAAGTAACCAATGCGACTGGCAGGAAAAAAATCATCAGATAGGACACGATCCTGGATCGATGAAACGACATGCCCCTCTCCGTCATTTGAGTAGCTCTGGCCATAACAGGGGTGTGATGCTGGCGACGTAATCGAAGCCGGACGGGCCAAGAGGACGGAAAATGACCAACGTGCCTTCCTTAGGAAAATAGCCGATCAGATCCATGAGATTGGGTGCGTGAGAAACCAGCAAACGGTTGCTACCCTGTTCAACAGGGGTGGACAGCAGTTGACGGGTCCTGGCAATGACAGGTACCTTTTGTTCGCGGGTCATGTTGGCGGTATAGATCAGATCAGGATCGACCTTGTAAATCTTGTCAGGAAAGGCGTGGTCTGCCGTTTCTTTGGTTCGGCACAGCGGGCTGACGTAAACGGTACCAACGGGAATGTCTGCTTGGCGTATGGCATGGCCCACATGGGCCACCAGCAGTTGCCCCGTTTCAGTGAGGGGGCGTTGGGTGGAACAATCCTTCAAATCGACATGGGGCACATGGTCTGGTTTACTGTTGTCCGTATAGCCGTGACGAAGGTAGAGCACAAAGCCACCCCGACGCAGCTGTGCCAGAGTTTCAGCAGTGGCCAGTATTTCGGTGAATGGGTCTTTTGAGTTGGCTGGAGTTGGCAAAACCATCCAGCTGAGGATCATCGCCACTGCAAACAGGACAGCTTGTATTGACTGTGTAATCATCAACGTTGAGCCCCGTGAAATAACAGGATAGCCGTCGATTTTGTCTGTCATGGTTCATATCAAGGCCAACATGACCGCATTGGCTACGGCCGTTCCCGATTCAGTCAGGATGATGTGATCGTCCGTCACAGTTAATAGTCCGGCCTCGGCCAGTTGTTGAACCACGGATGGCTGTTGTTGCAGTAAATCATATCCGGATACGGATTCATAGGTCTGTCGATGGAGACCGGTTGTGGTGCGCAGTCCCATCATCAGGCATTCGCGGGCGGCCTGATGACGGTTGACCGGTTCCAGCAGCAAGGTCGGATTTCGGCCAGACAGGCGTTTCAGGTAAGCACGGGTGTTGCTCTCATTGGCGCTGCGGTAGAGATGGTTGTTGGGATCGGTCCACTTGCCATGGGCAGCAGCGCCAACGGCGATGTAATCGCCAAAATCCCAGTAATGACGGTTGTGACGACAGGCTTGCCCCGGTCGGGCAAAATTGCTCACCTCATAGGGTTGCCAACCCTGTTGCGCCAGAGTCTGGCGTGTGATGCGCCACAAATCCAATTGCTGCTCTTCATCCGGCAGCGACCACTGCTGTTGTCCGGACTCCAGTGTCAATTCATAACAGGAGAGATGGTCGGGTTGCCAAGCCATGGCTTCGGTCAGTTCACGTTGCCAGATTATGGGATCGTGGCCGGGCGTGGCATAGATCAGATCGAGATTGAGGCTGGCAAATCCGGCCTGCTGCGCCATGCGAATAGCCTGTCGCGCCGTGGCGAGATCGTGGCAGCGTCCCAGCTGCCGCAGACGGTTATCATCGAAGGCCTGAATGCCGAGACTGAGCCGGTTGACACCAGCCCGACGATAACCCTGCAGCTTGTCGAAGCAGACCGATTCCGGATTGGCCTCCAGGGTTACCTCGCAGCCAGTCGGCAACGGCCACAGCGACGCCACGCCATTCAACAGACGTTCAACGTCGACCACCGACAACAACGATGGTGTCCCACCACCAATGAAAATCGACTGCAACGCCCTGTGATCATCGACCAGCCAGCGGCGCCAAACCGAGAGCTCGGTCAGCAAGGCATCGATATAGGAGGCAGCATCCAGGGTTGTAACAGCCTGGGAATAAAAATCACAGTAGGGGCACTTGCTATGACAATAGGGGATGTGGACATAGAGGGAGAGATTCTCCCTGGCCTCTGTTACGATGCCAGCACCTGTTGCTGCAGCGCCAGCAGCTGGCGAATGCCCTGCTCGGCCAACCGGGACATGAGGTCAAACTGCTGGCGCGAAAAAGGGTGTCCCTCGGCGGTACCCTGCAACTCGACAAACAGGCCTGCACCGGTCATGACGAAATTCATGTCGACATCACAGCGGGAATCTTCGCTGTAATCGAGATCCAGCAGGGGCTGTTCCCCGACCAGACCGCAACTGACGGCCGCAAGGCTATCCTTCAGAGGTGAGACGGACAGGGACTGCTTTTGTTGCAACCAGCGGCAGGCGTCGGCCAGTGCCACAAAAGCACCGGTTATGGCGGCGGTACGGGTTCCCCCATCGGCCTGGATCACATCACAGTCGATGTGGATGGTCCGTTTGCCCAACCGCTCGAAATCAACCACAGCCCGCAGCGCGCGACCGATGAGACGCTGGATTTCCAGAGTACGCCCGCCCTGTTTGCCACGACCGGCCTCCCTGGGTGTACGCTCGCTGGTGGCACGGGGTAGCATGCCATACTCAGCCGTCAGCCAACCCCGTTCCTGTCCACGCAGCCAGGGTGGCAGCGATTCCTCCACCGAGGCAGTGCAGATCACCTGAGTTTGGCCACAGCAGATGAGGCAGGAACCTTCGGCATGACCATTGAATCCACGCTGGATGGTTACCGGGCGCAACGCATCCGGTAACCGACCACCGGTTCTCATACGATACCCTTTTTGGCACCAAGCTGGATGGCATTGTTGACCAGTTGATGCACCCCTCCCACAGTTTCCATCGGGATACCATACATGGGCAGTATCTTGGTGAACTGCGCCTTGCAGATAGCGCAGATCAAGGCGACATAATTGACCTTGTCCTCTTTCATGACCTGCTTGAGGGCGGTCACCCTGGGCAGGGCCCCCTTGATGCGCAGATCCATCAGCTCATCGGTCAACAGACCACCCCCACCACCACAACAGAAGGTACGTTCACCAATGGTATCCTGATCCATTTCACAGAAGTGATTACAGGTAGCCTGAATCAGGGCACGCGGGATGGCCATCTGCCCACCCGGCTCCGACCCCATGCGTGAACCACGGGCCACGTTGCAGGAGTCGTGGAAGGTGACGCGCAGATTGTCGTTGGCCTCCTTGTCGAACACCAGCGCCCCCTTTTTATAAAGGTCGTAGGTAAACTCGCAGATGTGCTGCGGTACCGGATAGTTGGGATCGAGGAAGTCGAACGGACCATTAAGGGTGTTCCAGAAGCTGTAGGCAACACGCCAGGCATGGCCGCATTCACCAACGACGATGCGTTTGACCCCCAGTTCACGCGCTTTTTCGGCGATACGCTGGGAGATTTTCTGTTTCTGGGCGTAACTACCGATGAACATACCAAAATTGGCTGCTTCCGAGGCATAAGAGCTGACGGTGAAGCTGATGCCAGCCTGATGAAACACCTTGGCATAACCCATCAGTGAGCTGATGTGCGGTTCGCTGAAGAAATCAGCTGAGGGTGGTACCAGCAACACTTCCGCTCCATGGACATCGACCGGTAAGGCCACCTCGTGACCGGTATTGTCGAGGATGTCATCTTCGACAAACCGCAGCGTCCCGCCCAAGGCCGCCCTGGGAATACCAAGATTGTTGCCGATGGTGTGAACCTTGCCGATGATCTCGGTGCTGTACTTGTGCCCAACACCGATGGAGTCCATGATCTCGCGTGCGGCCATGGTGATTTCGGCTGTATCGATGCCATAAGGACAGAACACCGAGCAGCGACGGCACTGCGAGCACTGGTGAAAGTAGGTGCTCCATTTACCCAGCATCTCTTCGTCCAGGTCAGCAGCCCGGACCAGCTTGGGAGCATACTGGCCTGCCGGGGTAAAATAGCGTCGGTAGACACTACGCAACAATTCAGCGCGCTGCACCGGCATGTTATAGGGATCCTGGGTGCCGAGAAAATAGTGGCACTTATCGGTACAGGCGCCACACTTGACACAGATGTCCATGAACACCTGCAGGGAACGATACTTCTGCAGCATGTCCCCCAGCTTGGCTACGCCCTGCTCCTGCCAGTTGTCAACCCGACTTCCTGGGAAGCCAAGCGGCTCCATATGCTTTTCGGCTGCGACATAGGGAGCCAGATGGGCCATGGTGCCAGACCGAAGGGGTGGCGTGACAATATCTTTTCCTACTTCCGGTACGGCGTAATCAGCCACGGGATGTCTCCTTTGTCGAAAAAACGGCACCGATCGACTCAGCCCACGGATTGACGTGCTTGACCTCACGCGGGTTGTCGGCCTGGTTGCGTGTTGGGCTGAAGAAGATACCGCCCAAATGCATCAGCTTACTGAATGGGAACAGGGCCATCAGCACCAGCACCAGCAGGAAGTGGAGAATGAACACCGCGTCTGTGGGCAGCTCAAAGCCCCGGAACGTCACCCAGCCGATCATGGCACTTTTGACGGCGACGATATCGGGCCGACTGACGAACTGCATGCAGAGACCTGTCGCGCCAATAGCCAATAGCAACAACAGCCAGAGGTAGTCGGCGATGGAGGAGATGAACCGCACCCGTTCCACCAGCAGGCGACGCACCAACAGAAAGGCCAGAGCCGCTACCATGGCCACTCCGGCCACCACACCAGCGATCTGGACGTAAACCATGAAATGGGGCAGCGGATCGATGAAGTAGCGCAGATGGCGTATCAGCACCAGAGCGAGGGCCAAATGGAACAGATAGCCCCCTGCCCAGGTCCACTTGTTGCCTTTGAACAGGCTGTTGAAAAAGGCCACCTCGGTAAACAGGCGCCAAGCGACGCCTGATGAGGTGGTTGGTGCGGGCGTGGTGGGGATCTTCAAAGGCGCTGGGGTGCTGGCATAACGCCAGATACGCCAGCCAAAACCAGCCACAAAAATGCCGAGAGCCATATAGGCAAGCAAGAGTAACATCCGGCATTCTCCCTTAGTCTCAAATACATACCAGACATTTTGCTCGGGCAGCACAGGATGCTTCTATGCTGCCGGCAATAACAAGATAGGCGTAAAATCAGGTGTAAACCTACACGCAGCCAGTAGGTTTCGGCAAACCAGCAATTTTACACGCCTGCTTGGCTGGTCCACCGGGATAGAGGTCATACAGGTACTTGGTATTGCCCTTCTCCTTACCCAGTTTTTTGCCAATGGCCTTGGTCAGAATACGGATCATCGGTGCAATCTTGTATTCTTCATAATATTCGCGCAGAAAATGAACTACTTCCCAGTGGGCCTCCGTCATATCAACGCCTTCTGATTTGGCCAGGTAATTGGCCACTTCCTCGCTCCAGTCACCAAGATTGACCAGATAGCCATCTTCATCAGTTTCGTAAGTTTTACCATTGAGTTCGAAGCTGGACATTGTCGTCGTCTCCTCGATTATCCGTTACAGAACGATACAGTTCGACCGATCTGAAAATTTTAAGAGTGGTGATCACCCGGATCCAGGAAAATTTCAGGAGGATTCCGGCGTGGTAGAGTATCAGTATATCATCATTTCCTGAAAGTCAACAAGGGAAGATTTGCCCGTTGTCCCGTTGCTCGCTGATCCACGAGTTGACTTATACAGCAATGGGCGGCATAATGCGAACACTAGGAATGTTTTTTTATAGGGGGAAAGCGACCGATGAAACCGAAATATCATGTTTTTGTCTGTATGAATCAGCGCCCGGATGGACATCCGAAGGGATCGTGCCGCACGTCCGGGTCAGCCTCGGTGATAGAGGCTTTTTCAACTGAAATTGAAAAGCGGGGTGGCTTTGATCAGATCCAGCTGACCGGAACCTTCTGCATGGGCCCCTGCAACCAGGGTCCAACCGTCGTTGTTTATCCGGATGGTGTTTGGTATGGCAGAGTGACTGCCCGGGATGTGGTCGATATCTGTGACCAGCACTTCGATCAGGGCAAGCCCGTCGAGCGGCTCATGCTTAATCTGTAGCCCTGCGTGATTTTAACAATGAGTCTTTCATTTGACTTTTCTTTATGTTAAAAGATTCTATGTTAAAGGATTCTATAGTCGGGTGGTATCGTCAGACGGCAGACATGGTGGACAAAAATGGAGATCAGTGAAAAAAAGACAGTTGGCATTGTCGGAGGCGGTGAAAACGGCAAGGAGCTGCTCCAGTTGTTTATTGGCAGCAAACGGGTCGAGGTCATCTATGTTACCGATGTCGATGCCAATGCCCCGGCTATTGTGCTGGCCAAGAAGCATGGCATCAAAACGACCACCAACATGGAGTCGGCCATCAAGGGGCAACCGGTCGACTTTATCATGGAGGCGACCGGATCGACCGATGTCATCGACCTGATCAACAGCCACCGCGGCCAGGGCGAGATCCTGACCAGTGCATCGGCCCTGATGTTTTATGGTGTGTTGAAAGAGCATCGCGATGGCACCAACCAGCAGGTCTTTGCTGACTTGTCGGACGTGCGACGCGAAATCGACCGTAATACCCGCGATGTCTCGAAGACCTTGCATGGTATCGAAAAGATCTCCAATGAGCTGGAGGTTCTGGCCATCAATGCCGGCATTCAGGCGTCACGTGCTGGAGAGTTCGGCAAGGGGTTTGCCGTCGTGGCCGGTGAAGTCAAGGGAACGGCCCGGGTGGCGCGTGAGTTGGCCGGTGATATCGATCGCGTCATCAGCGAGATCTCTTCCATGTCGGAGAAAATCGAGCAGTCCTTGAGAAAGGTGCAGTAGCTGCTCCTTTACACCGGTTATCCGGTGGGTTCCACGCGCAGGGCAAACCAGATCGTCCCCAGCATGCCAAAAGCCGCCGCTGTCAGCAGGTTGACTTCCGGTCCAATCTGCCACAGCGCGGCACCGCCGAAAGCAGCGCAGGCGACCACGACATCACGGATCAGATAGTACAGCCCAAACATGGCCGCTTTGCGCCCGTCGGGAGACAGCTCGACGATCATGGCCTTGCGACTCGGCTCGCCAAACTCCTTCAATCCCCGTACCACAAAGGCCAGCACCAGCATGGGTAGGGTGTGGCTGAACAGCAGCACCAGCGGAAAAGCGGTAAAGAAGAGGAACGTTGCCAGCACGAACGGCTTTTTATGCCCTTGGTCAGCCCAGCGGGCCACCGGGATGTAAATCAGCAGGCTGGTGATCATCTCAATGGCGGTCAGAAGGCCGAACTGCCACGCCGTCACCGGCTCGGCAATCCACTGCATGCACCACAGGATGACGAAGGCATTGGGGATCTGCTCGCAGAAACGCAGCAGAATATCAGACAGCAACAGGTGGCGCAGCGGCTGGCTCATGCTGGCCCAGAGACGCAGCGGGTTTTTTTCGGCCGTTGCGCTGTTTTCAGGGGGTTGTGGCTCGATCAGCCGGTGTTGCAGCACCATGGCGATACCACCCAGCAAAAAGGCCAGTGCCATGGCCAGACGGACGCCATCTCCTTCGCCCAGCCAGGCAATCAACGCACCTCCCAGCACCGGACCAATGGCCTTGGGGATGCGTGCCATCATCGAGTGCATCGAGATACCCATGGTGCGCTTGTTGGCCGGTAGCAGCTGGCTGATCAGCCCCATGGTAGCCGGTAGCGAAATGGCCGACCAGGAGACAAACAGCATCGCTCCGAACAACACCGCCTGCCAGGTTGGAATCAGGGCCACAATCAAAAATCCGACCATGGCCAAGGCGTTGAACAGCAACAACGCCCGTTTGGCCCCGATGCGGTCCGAAAGATAACCTCCAGGGAAAGAATAGAGCGCCGAGAGCAAATTCTGCATGCCCCCCAGCATACCGATGGCCCAGGTACCACCACCAACGGCCAGCAGATAGAGTGGCAAAAAACGCTCGGCCATACGTTCACCGAGGCCGATCAACAGCACCATGACCAGCAGTCCGATCATGCTGCGACGCAAACCGAGAAAATGGCCAATTTGCTCAAGGCGGGACATGGAATCAGTATGATCAAGATAGGGTTTGTTGATTCCCTCGACAATTTCAGCCACGATGACCAGGCCATGAGCTGTCATGATGTTAGTCGTTATCGGATTGATGGGAGGCTTGACCTGTTGCGATGCAGTATTGGCAAGAAGTTGGTTGATACGGTTGACATCAGCAGGAGACAGGCCGGTAATATGGCCGCTATCGCTGACACCGATGATCAGGAATCCGCCATTCGAGTTGGCGAAGGCCACCAGTTCTGCCGCCAGGGCTTCGCCATTTCTGCAGTCCTGCTTGAACTGGTGACGACTGTCCTCGCCCCGGGCCACCAGTTGCAGCAGTTCAGCTTCTGTAACGGGCCCGTTCATGCCGGTGCTCCGCCGTACTCCATGCGCCACCGTTCCAGATCTTCCAGTGCCCGGCGGCTCATGGCTTGCTGGCGCCACCGCTTGCCGATCGGTGGATCGAGCGGAGGGAACAGGCCAAAATTGACATTCATGGGCTGGAATGAGTCGTTCCGGGCTCCTCCGGTGACGTGAGCCAGCAGGGCACCGTGAGCGGTGGTGACAGGGGGAGGCACTGGTGGCGTGTTGCCACGGCAGAGCTGCGCCAGAAACAGGCCAGCCAGCAATCCCATGGCGGCCGACTCGACATAGCCTTCGACGCCGATCATCTGGCCCGCGAACAGCAGACGTGGATCGTGCTTCAGTTGCAGGGTTGTCGTTAGCAGCTGTGGACTGTTGATGAAGGTGTTGCGATGCAAGGCCCCGAGACGATAAAATTCAGCCTGTTCCAGACCCGGGATGGTACGGAAAAGGCGATGTTGCTCCGGCCAGGTGAGTTTGGTCTGAAACCCGACCATGTTCCACAGGGTCCCCAGCTGGTTATCCTGCCGCAGTTGCACCACGGCATAGGGCGAGCGCCCTTCCTGGTGAGGGTTGTTGAGGCCAACCGGCTTCATCGGGCCAAAACGCAGGGTTTGTCGTCCCCGCTCAGCCATCACCTCAATGGGCAGACAACCCTCGAAATAGCCGGTCTGTTCAAACGATCGTAACGCGACCTTGTCGGCTGCAAGCAGGGCATCGATGAATTGTTCATACTGCTCGTGACTGAGTGGGCAGTTGATGTAATCGTCGCCATCACCACGACCATAGCGCGACTGACGCCAGGCTTGATTAAAATCGATCGATTCCAGCGCCACAATGGGGGCAATGGCATCGAAAAAGGCCAGATAATCATGGCCAAGCCGCTGGCGTAAATGATCGGCCAGCGCTGTTGAGGTCAGCGGACCGGAGGCTACCAGCACCCAGCCCTGTTCCGGTAGGGTGATCACCTCATCACGGACAAGGGTAATGTAAGGATGACTGTGCATGCAGTGGGTCAGCTGGTTGGCAAAACCCTGGCGATCAACGGCCAGCGCCGTGCCAGCTGGCAAGCGATGGCTATCGGCTGTGGCCAGGATCAGGCTGTCAAGGCGGCGCATCTCTTCATGCAGCAGGCCAACGGCGCTGCGTTCGGCATCGTCAGACCGCAACGAATTGGAGCAGACCAGCTCGCCACAATGGTCGCTGGTGTGAGCTGGCGTCATGCGCCCAGGACGCATCTCGTACAGGCGCACCGGAATATGCCGTTGCGCCAGCTGCCAGGCTGCCTCACAACCGGCCAGACCAGCCCCGATGATGGTGACCTCTTCTGCCATCGACTCTACCATTGGCCCCACCGTTTGGCGCCCTGGTTCGAGACGCCGCGGTTGATCGAGAAACCACTGCCGCGACTGTAGACCACCTCGGACGGGATCTCGGCCAGAAATCGTGATGGCACCACATCCACCGGCCGTGTGCCGACCCAGCGCTGCAGGGCATGCGTGAGATAAAGCCGTTCACGGGCACGGGTGATACCGACATAGGTCAGCCGCCGTTCCTCTTCCAGCCCAGCGCTGCCACCATCGTTGACAGCCAGCTTGTGGGGCAGCAATTCCTCCTCCAAACCAACCAGAAAGACAACCGGAAACTCCAGTCCCTTGGCAGCATGCAGGGTCGAGATGATGACACGGTTCAGTGTCACCAGGTTTTTCTGCTGTTCGATCATGTCGGTGACCAGCGCCACATCCTCCAGGAAAGCAGTCAGGTCCTGACGCCGCTCCAGCTCGTTGCGCAGTTCCATCAGATTGTCCTGTTTTTCCTGGAAGCGCTCCTCCTGCTCCAGGCTGGCGAGATAGCCGGAATGGGTCAGCAGATGATCGAGTAGTCCGGCCGGATTGGCTCCGTTGACAACCATGGCCACCGACTGGTCGATCAGCTCAACAAACTGGCCCAGACCGCGACGCACAGCCGGACGCAGGTCGCTGCCTGGATCGTTAACCAGTCGTCGTGACACGTTCAGCAGCGACAGCTGTTGCTCGGCGGCCTGGTCGCGCAGCTGCTGCAGGGTCACAGACCCTAGCCCCCTCTTGGGCGTTTGCACCGCCCGTTCAAAGGCCAGATCGTCCTGATGCGACACCACCAGCCGCAGATAGGCCAGGGCATCCCTGATTTCAGCCCGGTCCATGAAGCGGATACCGCCGACAATCTGGTAGGGGATCATGCGTCGACCCAGCCGCTCTTCCAACAGACGGGTCTGACGGCCGGTACGTACCAGTATGGCGCAATCCGAAAAAGATTGTCCATGACGCACCAACTGTTCGATCTCATCGGCAACAAAGTCGGCCTCGGCCTGACCGTCGCGAGCGGTGTAACGGGTGATACGGTCACCGGCACCATCTTCGGTCCAGAGCTGCTTTTTCATGCGACCGCTGTTGTGGCTGATGAGGTGGCTCGCCGCCGTGAGAATATTGGCCGTGGAACGGTAGTTCTGTTCCAGCCGGATCACACGCACATCGGGGAAGTCTTCCGAAAAACGCAGGATGTTATCGAGTCGGGCACCGCGCCAGCTGTAAATGGACTGATCGTCATCACCCACCACCGACAGATTGCGATGAATGGAAGCCAGGGCACGGATCCAGCGGTATTGCACGGCGTTGGTATCCTGGTACTCATCGACCAGCAGGTAACGGAATCGCTCGGCGTAGATCTCCAACAACTGGGGCTGTTGCTGCCACAGCAGCAGCGGCTTGAGCAGCAGGTCCCCGAAATCCATGCAGTTGGTGCGTTGCAGCTCGCTCTGGTAGTGCTGGTAAAAGGTGGCAACCTGTTGTCGGTCACGCTCCTTTTGGATCTGCTCCGGACCAAGCTCTTCCGGATGGATGCCATCATCTTTCCAGCGCGAGATGCTGTTGGCCAAACGCTCCGGTGTCCAATAAGCATGGCGAAATTCCATCATGTCCACCAGCTTCTTGACCACCTCCTTCTGGTCACTGCTATCAAGGATGGTGAAACCGGCACTGTAGCCCAGTGATTCGGCATGTTGGCGCAACAGGCGGGCACCGATGCTGTGAAAGGTGCCGATCCACAGATGGGAACTGGTTGCCAGGGTGCCATCGTTGACCAGCAGTTGCGCAATGCGGTCGCGCATTTCGCGGGCAGCCTTGTTGGTGAAGGTGACCGCCATGATCTCCGCTGGACGGGCCGCCCCGCGTGCTACCAGATGGGCAATGCGCCGCGTCAGTACCCGGGTCTTGCCCGATCCGGCTCCGGCCAGCACCATCAGTGGTCCTGCTCCAGCGGTAACGGCCTGACGTTGTGGCTCATTGAGATCGGATAAAATCGGATCCGACATGTTAGCTCTTCCTATCTACTCGTTTTTGCGGTGGTCACGTTCTGTCAACACCCGGTTGTAAGCGTGGATAACATCGTGGTTGGTCAGCATGCCCACCACCCGGTGAGGATATTCCTCAGAAACAACAGGCAACAGCCCAATCGGCCCGCTGCCCATCATCTGGAAAGCATGATAAAGGTGATCGGATGGCGTAATAGTGACATGGATGGGAATAGCCATGTCGCGGGCCAGTATCAGATCTTCCAGGCCATCGCCGATATCGTGGATATCCTGAAAAGCGATGATGCCGTGCAGACGGCTGTTGCCATCGATCACCAGCAGGTGACTCTCCTGTCCTTGCTGAAAACGGCTGATGATGGTACGTAACGGCAAGGTTTCCGGAATGGCGTGGGAATCGGCTGGACGCATGATCGATTGCACCGCGATCTGTTGCAGCAGGCTCTCTTCACGGCTGACACGCAGATCGATGTTCTTGCGGCGCAGGGCCTGGGTGTAAATGGAATCACGATAGACCTGGTTGATGAGCAGCGAGGCGACGATGGTCGCCACCATCAGGGCCAGCATGATGCGGTAATCGCCGGTCAGTTCGAACAGCATCAGGATCGAGGCAATGGGCGCCCCCAGTACCGAAGCTGCCATGGCCCCCATGCCAACCAGGGTATAGGCCCCCGGTCCGGATGAGAGTGTCGGCAACAACGTATGGACCAGCATGCCAAACGCACCTCCCACCATCGCTCCAAGAAACAGGCTGGGGGTAAAAACGCCTCCGGAAAAACCACTGCTAAGCGTGATGGCTGTGGCAATAATTTTCATGATCACCAGCGTTGCCATCATCCAGCCAGCCATCTCTTCCAGCAGCGCCTGGTTGATGGTGTCGTAACCGACCCCCATGACCTGGGGATAGACAATGGCTATCGCTCCTACCATGGCGCCACCCAGAACCGGTTTCAGATAGCGTGGCAGGGGCACACGACCAAACCAGTCCTCAATCTTGAACAGCGTATAAATGAACACGATGCTTGTGATGCCACAAACCAGACCAAGAACCACATAAGCGGGTAGTTCCCAGATTGATGCCAGGGTATGATGAGGAACAATGAAGGCTGGAAAGTCGCCCAGATAAAAGCGCGCCACCACGGTTGACGTGACCGAAGAGAGCACGATGGGGGAGAAGGTGGCCAGGCCATAATCACCCAGGATCACCTCCAGCGCAAAGATGACGCCCGCAATAGGGGCGTTGAACGATGCAGCGATGCCAGCAGCAGCTCCACAGCCGAGCACGGTGCGCAGATGGCGCGCCGGGAGCTGCATTTTTTGTCCCAGCCAGGAGGCCAGCGTGGCGCCCAGATGGATCACCGGCCCCTCCCGACCTACCGAACCGCCGCAGCCGATCGAGATGGAGCAGATCAACATCTTGCCCAGGCCGTCCTTGAGCTCCAGTTTGCCATCGTGCATCGCCGCTGCCACCATCACCTCCGGTACCCCGTGGCCACGTGATCCAGGCATGATGAAATTGACCAGGGGGCCAACGATCAGCCCTCCCAGCACCGGCATCAGCAGCACCCACCAGGGTGGCAGCGAAGCAACCAGCTCACCGACGTTTTCACTGGTACTGCCCATGAACAGAAACTGGCACAGTTCGATCAGGGTGTGAAACAGGATGGTACCATAGCCCACCATCAGGCCGATGATGACGGCGATAAAGGACAGGATCAACTGCTCGTTGATACCAAATTTGAGTAAAGAGCGTAACATCCGTATCGCTATCCCGTAGTGGCTTCCAATCTGGTCCCAAGGCAAGACCGATATCCTATCCTGTCGAGGCCCGTTTCTCAATGCTGCACTGCAAAATGACATGGTTTATTGACAAAAACGGCGCCAGCAAGCAGGATAACATAAATGATTCGCAAGGTGTTGGGTAAAACACAGGTATTTTTCTTGAAAATAGCCTGTCAGGAATGATAGAATGAGGCAGGGAAATCAACGGATGGACAGGGGATGTCTGCGGAAGGAGCATTGATGGGGGGGCATGTGATACACAATATTCAGGATCCATTTTTAAATACCATACGCCGGGAAAAGGTTCCGGTAACTATTTTTCTTGTCAATGGCATCAAACTTCAGGGAGTTGTCACCTCTTTTGACAACTATTGTGTGCTGCTCAAAAACAGTGTCACCCAGATGGTTTACAAACATGCCATTTCCACGGTGATGCCATCGCGTAATGTGGTCATTTCAGGGGAGGATTTGCCTGATCCGGATCATGGTCCGGGTCCGGACAACGGTTAGTGGAAAACGCCATCCTGGTCCAGTCTGTCAGGCGTGATGTTGGGTTGGAACTGGCGCAATTGCAGGCCCAGGAACTGTCCCATCTGGCCTCTACCGCCGGACTGGTCCCGGTGGAGACGCTGTTGGTTCCCCAGTCCGACTACTCGCCATCGCTGTTTCTGGGCAAGGGACGGTTGCAAGGTCTGATCGAGTTGATAGAGCAGCGGCCGGTTGATGTGGTGCTGTTCAATCATGCTCTGTCACCGGTGCAGCAGCGCAACCTGGAGCGGCGCCTGAACGTCAAGGTGGTCGATCGTACCGGCATTATCCTCGAAATTTTTGCCGCCCGCGCCCAGACCCGCGAAGGCTGTCTGCAGGTAGAGCTGGCATCACTGATTTATCAGCAGTCACGACTGGTACGCTCATGGACCCATCTGGAGCGACAGCGTGGCGGCGTTGGTCTGCGCGGGGGACCGGGTGAGACGCAAATCGAGGTCGACCGCCGCCTCATTCGCGAACGCATCCACATTCTGCGTGCCGCCCTGAAACAGGTGGAACGGACCCGTGGTCTGCACCGGTCGGCGCGTCGTGCCGATCACTTCCTGACGGTGGCCCTGGTAGGCTACACCAACGCTGGCAAATCGACGCTGTTCAATCGCCTGACCGGCGCAGAGGTGATGGCGGAGGACAAGCTGTTTGCCACACTCGATCCCACCATGCGCCGGGTTGATCTGCCAGGTGGTCTGTCCTTCATTCTGGCTGATACCGTCGGCTTTATCCGTGACTTGCCCCATCAGCTGGTGGCCGCCTTTCGGGCTACTCTGGAGGAGCTGGTCAGCGCCGATCTGCTGCTGCATCTGGTCGATATTTCCCACCCAGAATGGCAACAGCAGATTGAATCGGTACAGCAGGTTCTGGAAGAACTGGGCGCTGAAGACAAGCCGCTGTTAACCGTTTGCAACAAGATCGACCGTCTACCTCCGGACGAGCTGGCCGAACGCCGACTGCTGTTACCGGATTCGATCGCCATTTCGGCCGGTGAGGGACACGGTATCGATGCGTTGCGGCAGGCCATCGTCACAGCCATGAGCCGTGACTGGCCAACCTTCCGTCTCGCCGTTCCGGTGACCGAGGGGGCGTTACTGGTCCAGCTCCAGCAGCAGGGCCGGGTGTTGCACCATCAGGAACAGCAGGAGCAGGTCATCCTGACCGTTGCTTTACCGCCACCCATGGCTGGTCGTCTGCAGACCGCGTTAAAAAAATTTGCCTGCCCTGCTTGACATTGCGGGATCCAGTCCTACATTACCTCTCAAATAACGAATACAACAGCCCATCAGGTTGGTTGGTTCTGTCGTCTGTCGTATTTCTGTGCTGTTTTTGTGAAGGAGGAAGTATAAAGTCATGAAGGCAAAGTTCCGTCCGCTTTATGATCGGGTTCTGGTGAAAAGAATCGAGCAGGATGAGAAGACCCCAACCGGGATCATCATTCCCGATACCGCCAAGGAAAAACCGATCCAGGGTGAGGTGCTCGCTGTCGGCAATGGAGCCGTGCTGGAGAACGGTACTGTACGTCCAATGGGCCTCAAGGTGGGTGAAAGAGTGTTGTTCGCCAAATATTCCGGTACCGAAGTCAAGATTGACGGCGAGGAATATGTCATCATGCGCGAAACCGATATCATGGGCGTTCTAGAGTGATTTCGCAATACAAGGTTATAGGAAGAGGAATCAATTAAGATGGCTGCGAAAGAAGTCAAATTTTCTGAAAGCGCTCGTGCCAAGCTGCTCGAAGGCGTCAACACACTGGCCAATGCGGTCAAGGTGACACTCGGTCCCAAGGGACGCAATGTGGTACTGGAGAAATCGTGGGGAGCACCGCGCATCACCAAAGATGGTGTCAGCGTCGCCAAAGAGATTGAGCTGGAAGGTAAATTCGAGAATATGGGTGCCCAGATGCTGCGTGAAGTGGCATCCAAGACCGCCGATGAGGCCGGTGATGGCACCACCACGGCTACCGTTCTGGCCCAGTCGATCATCCGCGAAGGCATGAAAGCGGTTGCCGCCGGCATGAACCCGATGGATCTGCGTCGTGGTATCGAAAACGCCGTGGCTGCCGTCGTGGCTAATCTGAAGAAAATTTCCAAGGAAGTGACCGGTTCAGGCGAAATCGAACAGGTCGGAACCATTTCCGCCAATGGCGACAGTGAAGTGGGCCGCATGATTGCCGAGGCTATGAGCAAAGTCGGCAAGGAAGGGGTCATCACGGTCGAAGAGGCCAAAGGCATGGAGACCACCCTGGAAGTGGTCGAGGGCATGCAGTTTGATCGTGGCTATCTCTCGCCCTATTTTGTCACCAACAGTGACAAGATGCTGGCCGAGATGGATGATCCGTTGTTGCTGCTGGTCGAGAAGAAGATCTCCAGCCTGCAGCAGATCCTGCCCATCCTCGAAGCTGTGGTCCAGTCCTCCCGTCCGCTGGTGATCGTGGCCGAGGATGTCGAAGGCGAAGCGCTGGCCACTCTGGTGGTCAACAAGCTGCGTGGTGGCCTGAAGGTCTGCGCCGTCAAGGCGCCCGGCTTCGGCGATCGCCGCAAGGCCATGCTGGAAGACATTGCCATCCTGACCGGTGGCGTGGTTATCTCCGAAGATATGGGCGTCAAGCTGGAGAGTGCGACCGTCCACATGCTCGGTAATGCCAAGCGCATCATCATCAACAAGGAAGAGACCACCATCGTCGGCGGTTCCGGCAGCCACGATGCCATCAAGGCCCGTGTCAGCCAGATTCGTGCCCAGATCGATGAGACCACCTCCGATTACGACCGTGAGAAGCTGCAAGAGCGTCTGGCCAAGCTGGCCGGCGGTGTCGCCGTCATCAAGGTCGGTGGTGCGACCGAGGTTGAGGTGAAGGAGCGCAAGGATCTGGTGCAGGATGCCCTGCATGCCACCCGCGCTGCTGTCGAAGAGGGTATCGTACCAGGGGGTGGTGTCGCTCTGCTGCGTAGCCGCTCCGTGTTGAACGATAGCGTCAAGGCCGCCAACCAGGATCAGAAGCATGGCATCGCCATCGTCCGTCGTGCCCTGGAAGAGCCGGTGCGCATCATTGCCGAGAATGCCGGTAACGAGGGCTCAGTCGTGGTGTCCAAAATTCTGGAAAATTCCGGTGCCAATTTCGGTTACGATGCCTCAGTCGATGAGTACACCGATCTGGCAGCCCGTGGCGTCATTGACCCCACCAAGGTGGTACGTCATGCCCTGCAGGCCGCTGGTTCCGTAGCCAGCCTGATGATCACCACTGAAGCCGTGGTAGCCGAGTTGCCGAAGAAGGACGGCGGCCCCAAAGGCGGTCCTGGTGGTATGGGCGGCGGTATGGGTGATATGGATATGTAACTTCTGTTGCCTGGGGCGATGCCCCAGGCTAGAATCATGCTTCGTAGCAACGCCTCCGGTGGCCTTGGTGCCGTCGGGGGCGTTGCTGCTTTTCTGGGTCAGCTAACCCGATTGTTCCTTTCCAACTCAATTGAAAGGTAGATAGCGATGACCGTGGCGGAACAAGTTCAACAGATTACTGCTCAGCTACCACCGGAGAAGCAAATTGAGGTTCTTGATTTTGTTTCATCCTTACAAAATAAAACGGTCTTCTTGTCTGTTGTTTCCCATCGTACCCTCAAAGATCATGCTGCTTTCGGTTCCTGGAAGCAACGTCAAATTGATGCCGTGAATTACCAGCGTTCCTTGCGGTCCGATTAGGATACCCACTCATCCCCCAGTGCGTGGGCCTGCTGCAGCACCAGATCGACCGCAGCGGCTTGATGATCCGGTGGGTATTTATACTTGCGCAGGATGCGCTTGACCATCAGACGCAATTTCGACTGCACGCTGTCACGCGATGACCAATCGACGCTGATGTTCTGGCGTAGGTGATCGGTTAGCTCCCGAGCAATTTTCTTGAGCGTCTCGTCGCCCAGTTGCCGTACCGCCGACTCGTTGTCGGCCAAGGCATCGTAAAAACGGATCTCATCCTCGGTCAGACCCAGTTGCTGGTCACGCTGGGCCGTGGCGCGGAACTGCCGCGCCATCTCGATCAGCTCCTCAATCACCTGTGCCGTTTCGATGGCACGGTTCTGGTACCGTTTGACAACATTGGTCAGCAGTTCGGAAAAGCGCTTGCCCTGGACGATGTTACCGGAAAAACGGGCCTTGATCTCGCCATGCAGCAGCTGCTCCAGCAGTTCCACGGCCAGATTGCGCTCCGGCAGGTCACGCACCTCGGCCAGAAAGGCGTCGTCGAGGATGCCAATGTTGGGCTTGTCCAGTCCAACCGCATCGAAAATATCGACCACGCGTTCAGAAACCACGGCAGCATTGATGATCTGCCGCACCGCCTGTTCCCGTTGCTCGTCGCTACGCTTGTGCTGGCTGCTGTCGCGTTTGGTCAAAATAACCCGGACGGCCTGGAAAAAGGCCACTTCCTCACGCACCGCCCGAGCCTCATCCAGGGTACAGCACAGGGTGAAGGCCTTGCTCATCGCCAGCGCCGTATCAGCCAAGCGCTTTTTGCCATCCGGCTGGCCAAGGACGTGGTTGGCCGCACCGGCCAACAGCCTGTGACCGGCTGTGAGGAAGCCACTGTAGTCAAATCCGTGCAGCATCCCCCGCAACACATCAAGTTTTTCCAGCAACACCGCCAGGGCCTCGGCGGCATCGACCGTGGGACGGCCGCGCCCGCTGCTGTTGGTGTACTCCTTCAGGGCGCTCTGCAGCTCGTTGGCAATGCCGATATAATCCACCACCAGCCCACCCGGCTTGTCGCGAAACACACGGTTGACGCGGGCGATGGCCTGCATCAGGTTGTGCCCCCGCATCGGCTTGTCAACATAGAGGGTGTGCAGACAAGGCACATCGAAGCCGGTGAGCCACATATCACGCACGATCACCAGCCGCAGCGGGTCGTTGGGATCCTTGAAGCGCTGTTCCAGCCGTTTTCTGACCTTGGCACGGTACAGATGCGGACGTAGCAGCGCCTTGTCACTGGCCGATCCGGTCATGACCACCTTGATGGCCCCCTGCTCCGGGTCGGCATGGTCCCAGTCGGGCCGCAGCCGGACGATCTCGTCGTAAAGGTGGACACAGATATCGCGGCTCATGACCACCACCATGGCCTTGCCAGTCTGGGCGCGGTTGCGTTCCTCGAAGTGGGCTACCAGATCGGCCGCCACCTGGGCCAGACGCGGTTGCGCCCCGACGACCCTGGCCAGTGCCGCCCAGCGACTTTTCAGCCGCGATTGCTGCCGCTCCTCTTCATCCTCCGCCAGTTCATCGACCTCGGCGTCGATCTGCGGCAGTTCATCCTGCTTCAACGCCAGTTTCGCCAGACGCGACTCAAAGTAGATCGCTACCGTAGCGCCATCCTCGCGGGCCTGCTGCATGTCGTAAACATGGATATCGTTGCCAAACACGGCGCGGGTATCACGGTCCTGTGACGCCACCGGCGTCCCGGTAAAGGCGACAAAGGTGGCCTGGGGCAAGGCGTCGCGTAGGTGCTGAGCCAATCCAACCTGGTATCTTTCCTGACCCGGCTTGCCTTTCAGCGTCGCCTCGAAACCATACTGGCTGCGGTGCGCCTCATCGGCCATGACCACGATGTTGGCACGGTCGGACAGCAACGGGAAGGTGTCCTCGTCCTCACCAGGCATGAACTTCTGAATGGTGGCAAAGACAATACCACCCGAGGCGCGGTTTTTCAGTTTAGCGCGCAGATCCTGCCGAGTGGTAGCCTGCACCGGCTGCTCCCGCAATAGATCCTGGGCCAGCGCAAAGACACCAAACAGCTGCCCATCCAGGTCGTTGCGATCGGTGATGACCACAAGGGTGGGATTGGCCATCGCCTGTTCCTGCATCACCCGCGCCGCGAAGCAGGTCATGGTGATGCTCTTGCCGCTGCCCTGGGTATGCCACACCACACCACCCTTGCCCCTGTCACGCGCCGAGCGGTCCAAGTGCGATACCTCAACCACCCGATGGACCGCTGCCCGCACGGCGTGGAACTGGTGATAGCCAGCAATCTTTTTCACCAATGCGCCATCCTCCTCGAACAGCACGAAATAGCGCAGGTAATCAAGCAGCATGGCCGGGGCCAGTACACCACGGATCAGCGTCTCCAGCTCGTTGAACGGGCCAAGCGGATCAAGCGTCACACCATCGATGGTACGCCAGCGCATGAACCGTTCCGCACTGCTGGACAGTGACCCCATGCGCGCCTCGCTGCCATCGCTGATGATCAGGATCTCGTTGTACTGGAACAGGTCGGGAATCTGCTGCTTGTAGGTCTGGATCTGGTCAAAGGCCTTCCAGATGTTGGCCTCCTCGTCGACCGGATTTTTCAACTCCAGCAGCACCAGCGGCAGACCATTGACAAACAGCACGATGTCCGGCCGGCGGGTATGGCGCGCACCCTTGACCGAAAACTGGTTGACCGCCAGCCATTCGTTGTTGTTTAGCTGGTTCCAGTCGATCAGCCGCACAAAATCGCCGCGGCTGTCACCCTCTTTCTGATACTGAACCCTGACCCCGGCAACCAGCAGCCTGTGAAACTGTCGATTAGCGGCCAGCAGAGCCGGCGTGGCCAGATCAATCACCTGCTTCAGTCCATCCTCACGCGCCGCAGCGGGTATGTCCGGATTGAGCCGGTTGATGGCGGCACGCAACCGCTCGACCAGCACCACCTGCCGATAATCGCGCCGCTCAGACGCACAGCCATCCGGTGCCAGATCGGGACCGTACAGATGCTGGTAACCGATGCTAGCGAGCCAGCCGAGCGCTTCCCTTTCGAGTTGGTCTTCGGTCACAGCAGCTTTCTCAGACGAATATCAGGCAACCTATCCAATAATTTCAACAATGGTCTCTCCGGATAATAAGGCCTCTTCGATAGCTGGAACGACTTTCTCGAACCAGAGAAGGGTCTGTTTTTTACTCCTATTCCCGACCCTAACCCAAACAATAGCTGGGCCATTTGAAACAAAATGGCTCTGTTTTACAAAGTCATCATCTTTGGTGACGATCGCTGCACCCGTTTGGATGGCGTATTTCCAGATGGCCGCGTCCCCTGCGCCGGCTAAACCAACATCAGCAACGTGCTCAGCTTCCCGTCCAGTTCCAGCCAAAAATCGAGCCAAGGCAACAGGCAACTGGGCATCTACCAGATAACGCAAGTCACGCTACCCTTATAACGGGATGGTCTGTCTGGTGTGCAGCATACTCAAGAACAGCTAAAATATCTTCGGGCTCCAAATAGGGATAATCCTCAAGAATACTGTCATGGGACATGCCGGAAGCGAGCATTTCGAGGACATCTTTGACACGAATACGAAGACCACGAATACAGGGCTTGCCACCACACTGATGGCTATTAACCGTTATACGATCGATGTGATTCATAAAAACTCCCCCAACAAGCTCAGAACTCATACCCAAGCCCCCGCAACTGCCGCCGGATCAGCTGGTCCAGCTCGGCCCCCCTGTCCATCTGCTCGCCCAGCTTGCGGGTCAATTGCCGCATCTTGTCAGCAAAGGCCTCGTCGTCCTGTTCTGCCTCCTCGGTACCGACATAACGACCGGGCGTAAGGACATGGCCCTGCTCGGCAATCGCAGCCAGCGTGACACAACGGCAGAAGCCGGCGACATCCTGATAGTCACCCGTTCCACCACGCCATGCCGCAACCGTAGCACCAATGCGGTCAATCACCTCGTCGGCCAGTTCCGCCTGCGACCGGCTGATCATGCGACCGAGCTTACGCGCATCGATAAACAGCACCTCACCCTTGCGCGTGCTCTTCCGTCTGGCCAAAAACCACAGGCAGGCCGGAATCTGGGTGTTGAAGAACAGCTGGCCCGGCAGGGCCACCATCACCTCGACCACATCAGCCTCAACCATGGCACGGCGGATGTCGCCCTCGCTGTTCTGGCTTGAGCTCATCGAACCATTGGCCAGCACAATACCAGCACGACCGGTCGGCTTGAGATGGTAGAGCATGTGCTGCAACCAGGCATAGTTGGCGTTGCCGGCCGGTGGTTCGCCATAAAGCCAGCGAGGATCACCGGTCAGCGAGCCATGCCACCAGTCACTGACATTAAAAGGCGGATTGGCGAGGATGAAGTCAGCGCGCAGGTCGGGGTGCTGGTTGCGGGTAAAGGTATCGCCTGGCTCACGGCCGAGGTTGAAGTCGATGCCGCGAATGGCCAGGTTCATGGCCGCCAGCCGCCAGGTGGTCGGGTTGGATTCCTGCCCGTAAATGGCGGCATCACCACGTCGACCGCCATGGGCCTCAATGAAGCGCTCACTCTGCACAAACATACCACCCGAACCACAACAGGGGTCATAGACCTTGCCATGATGCGGAGCCAGAACAGCCACCAAGGTCTTGACGATGCTGGCCGGCGTGTAAAACTGCCCACCCTTTTTGCCTTCGGCACTGGCAAACTGACCAAGAAAATATTCGTAGACCTGCCCCAACACATCACGCGCCTGTCCGGCATCCTCGCCGAAGCCGACAGTGGAGACCAGATCGATCAGCTCGCCCAGCTTGCCATCAGGCAACTGGGCACGGGCATAGCGCTTGTCGAGGATATTCTTCAGTCTGGGGTTCTCGGCTTCGATGACCGTCAGGGCCTCGTCGATGCGTTTGCCGATATCGGTCTGCTTGGCCGCGGCACGCAATACCTCCCAGCGCGCACTCTCAGGCACCCAGAAGACGTTATCGGCCCGGTAATAGTCGCGGTCTTCCAGCTCATCGGCCAGTTGCTCGGCCGTGGCATCGGCCAGGAAATAGTCGTCGGCTGGATCGGCAAACCGCCGTTGCAGTTCAATCCGACGAGCCGCAAAGGTGTCGGAGATGTATTTGACAAAAATGAGGCCAAGCACCAGGTGCTTGTATTCTGCCGCATCCATGTTAGCGCGCAGCTTGTCCGCCGCCGCCCACAGGGTCTTCTTGATATCGTCAATCATGGTGCAAACCTGCTGT
>JADGCH010000022.1:20232-35618 GCA_015229115.1 Magnetococcales bacterium | reverse complement strand
TCGTTTTGCTTTGTGGTGTTTTGATCCTGCTGTTAAGATAGGGCTGAACAGTTACCAAAAAACCAAGTCCATTCAGAATCATGGCCAACGTCCGCTGTCCCATGGTTGCGTGAGAGCGATCCGTCGTTGGAAGCCGCGCATCAATCATGTCCACAATACCCAAGTCTGTTGCCACAGCAGACACCAGACCAAAATGATCAAGAATCAACGTCTTTACTTGGTTCACTTGAATGCTCATCACCACCTCGTCAATCTTGTTTACACAGATACCGTGTAAAACAATACGACTTCATCGTAGAATATGGGAGGGGCGGTAGAACGTAAAATCAAAAAAACTACAAAACAACTGCGGAATGTCGGTCAGATGTAACAACAGAGAGGTCCGTCCTTCCTGACGACCTTTCAGTTCGCCTTCCTGACGACCTTTATCCAGATAAGTCTGGGCAAAATTGGATAACATGGTTTCAACCTCCGCTGGGTTCGAACAGGTCGATCAATTCCCCGGTTGGAATCATAACAGGATTTATTGTATGATTGAAATAAATATTTTTTATCGTTGCTGATCTTGTGGGTCCATATAAAAACATAGGAAAATGACGATGACCGTCAACAAGAATATCGTTCTGGTCAGACAGCGCTTTTCTGCCTTTGGCGGGGCGGAACGGTTTCTCGATCAGGCTCTGGAGTCGTTGCGGCAGCAGGGGGCTGAACTGTCGATCGTCACCCGTTCCTGGCAGGGAGGGCAGGCAACGGCATCGGGTGTGGTGTGCAATCCCTTTTTTATCGGTCGGTTGTGGCGTGATGCCGGTTTTGTCTGGCAGGTTTGCCGGCTGTTGTCCAGCTGGCAGGGGGTGCTGGTACAATCCCACGAAAGGCTGCCCTGCTGCGATATCTATCGCGCTGGCGATGGCGTCCATGCCGTCTGGTTGCAGCAGCGGGCACGGGTGGTCTCTCCGCTGCAACGCCTGTTCGATCGCTATGCGCCTTACCACCTCTATACCCGCTTGATGGAGCGGCGGCTTTATCATAGCCCGAGACTCAAGGCGGTCATCTGCAACTCGGCCATGGTCAAGCGGGAGATCCAGCAGATGTTTGGCGTGGCTGAGGAACGATTGCACGTTATTTATAATGGGGTTGATACGGCACGGTTTCATCCGAGCCTGAGAGAACAACATCGTCAGGCTGTGCGCGATCAATGGCATATTCCTGCCGAGGCGATGCTGTTTCTGTTTTTAGGGTCTGGCTATCAGCGCAAGGGATTGAGTCAGGCCATGGCCGCTCTGGCACAGCAGTCGCAACCGAGCTGGTTACTGGTGGTGGGTCATGACAGGAAACAGCAGGACTATGAACGACAGGCCCTGCGTCTGGGCCTAGCCGATCGGGTGCGCTTTGCCGGTTCCCAGGCTGATGCAGCACCTTTTTATGGGGCAGCGGATGCCTTTGTGTTGCCGTCCCTCTATGACCCCTTTGCCAATGCTGTTTTGGAGGCCATGGCTGCTGGCCTGCCGGTCATGACCTCAACCAGCTGCGGGGCAGTGGACCTGATCGTTGATGGCGATAACGGTTATCTGCTCGATGCCCTGGATGAGACGGCCCTGGCGTTGGCGATGACCAGACTGCAGCAGATTGAGTTGCGCCGCTGTATGGGTGAACGAGCGCGCCAGACGGTGTTGCCCCTGACCTTTGCCAACATGGCCGAGCGGCTGCTGCATCTTTACAACGAGGTGCTGTCAGCATAGAATCGGATCACCATTCGGTCTTTTACTGGAGCCAGCGCATGTCAGATTTTTCCCGTACGCAGCTTGATTCGATTTTTGCCCAGAGTGTTGCCGGACGGTGCACCACCAGCCACTGGCCCGATGCTGGCCTGAACGAGGATGAGCAGGAGCTCGACGATCTGCCTGCCACGGCCTTGCGTTCACAGCCACCGCTGTTGCCTGAGCTGTCTGAATTACAGGTGGTGCGTCATTTTACCCGTCTGTCCCAGCGTAATTATGCCATTGATAGCCATTTCTATCCGTTGGGTTCCTGCACCATGAAATACAACCCGCGCATCTGCCATACCCTGGCGATGTTACCCGGGTTTCTCAACCGTCATCCGTTGCTACCGGACCGGTTGGGTCAGGGTGTGTTGTCCTGTCTGCATGAGTTGCAGCAGATGCTGTGCTATCTGACTGGTATGGCTGGCTTTTCGCTGGCACCGATGGCCGGAGCCCAGGGCGAGTTTGCCGGTGTGGCCATGATCCGGGCCTATCATCGCGCCCGTGGTGATCTGGATCGTTGCGAGATGATTATCCCCAGTGCTGCCCATGGTACCAACCCGGCCACGGCTAGTCTGTGTGGTTTTGGCGTGCGCGAGATTCCGGTAACGGCTGACGGCGATGTCGATCTGGACGCTTTGCGGGCTGCTGTTGGGCCGAAAACCGCTGGACTGATGCTGACCAACCCTTCCACATTGGGGGTGTTTGAACGCCGAGTTGAAGAGATTGCCGCCATCGTCCATCAGGCCGGCGGTCTACTCTACTACGATGGGGCCAATCTCAACGCCATTGTCGGTCGGGTACGCCCGGGCGACATGGGCTTTGATGCCGTGCACGTCAACACCCACAAGACCTTTGCCACCCCGCATGGTGGTGGTGGTCCGGGAGCTGGACCGATCGGGGTGAATGATCGTTTGCTACCGTTTCTGCCGTTACCGCTGGTAGGGCAGGATGCCGCAGGAGGCTACCGATTGCTGGATGAGACCGACAGACCACAGAGCATGGGACGGGTGACCGCCTTTACCGGCAATATTGGTGTGCTGCTGCGCGCCTATGTCTATCTGCGGCTGCTGGCCATGCCCGGTCTGCAGCGTGTCTCGACTTATGCCACCCTCAATGCCAACTACCTGATGGAACGGTTGCGCCAAGCCGGTTTTCAGCTGGCCTATCCGCAACGGCGCGCTACCCACGAGTTTATTGTCACTCTGCAACCAGAGGCACGTCAGTTTGGTGTCACCGCCCTCCACGTCGCCAAGCGGCTGCTGGATTATGGTTGCTATGCGCCGACCATCTACTTCCCATCGCTGGTGCCGGAGTGCCTGCTGATCGAACCAACCGAGACCGAGAATCGGGAGGAACTCGACCGCTTTGCCGCTGTCTTGAGCGTTATTCGTCAGGAGGCCATCTCCGACCCGGAGCGGGTTAGAACGGCACCGCACCACACGCCAGTCCAAAGGCTGGACGAGACACGGGCAGCACGCCAGCCTGATTTGGTATGGCGTGCTCCCACCCACTAGTGTGATGGCCGCAGAGGATCCGGCTCGTCGGCATTTTCGGTGCGGGACAGGATTCTCTCCAAGGCTAGGTCAGCGGAAGGGAAAAAGCGCCCTTTGCCAATCTTGTCACATAATCCGGTGGCCTGCATGACGTCCAGTACCTGCTTCTTGAGACCAGCGAACAGCATCACAATGCCATTTTCATTCAGACGTTCGACCAGGTGATGAATCACCTCTTCACCGGATGAGTCGATGCCGTTAATACCATCACCGACAATCAGTACATAAGGGGCTTCTGGGTTGTTGGCGATGGTATGGAGAACAGCGTCTTCAAAGTAGGCCACGTTGGCAAAATAGAGCCGGCCATCGAAACGGACAGCCGTGACGATGTTGGAGGTTGGCAGGTTGTCCACATTGGCATCGTGCAAGGTGCCGTCCTGACGTCGGCCGAGAATGGCAACGCGCGGTTTCATGGTATGGTAGAGGAACAGGAACAACGACAGAACGGTACCAACCATGATGCCTTTATCCAGGTGGGGGGCGGCTATCAGTGTGACGACAAAGGTGACGACGGTGACCATGCCATCGATACGGCTGGCCTGCCAGGTATGTTTGATGGCGGCTGGAGTGATCAGACTGGTGACAGCGAGCAGGATGATGACTGCCAGCACTGCTTTAGGCAGATGATAGAGATAAGGTGTCAGAAACAACAGGGTGACGGCTACAAAAATGCCATTGAAAACCATGGCAAACCCGGTCTTGGCTCCGGCCTGAACATTGATGGCAGAACCGGTGAACGAACCGCAGGCCGGATAGGCCTGGAAAAAGGCACCACCGATGTTGGCGATACCCTGGCCAATCAGTTCCTGGTTCGGGTCGATAATCTGTTTCGATTTTGTGGCCATGGCCTTGGCCATCGAGATCGACTCCATGAAGGCTACCAAAGCGATGATCAGCGCCGCTGAAAAGAGTGATGAGAGATCATCCAGCGATAGGGAAGGCATGCGCAAGGTTGGTAGGCCGGCAGGAATGTTGCCGACTACGTCGCCACCGCTCATCAGGGTCATCTCACCTTTGCCAATCTTCTTGATATGCCAGACGCGATCGTCGGTCTGAATGCCAGCAGGTGCCGTGCCCCGAACGTAGAGAGCGGCCGGTTGGTGATCCGCTGTTTGGGCTTGGGAGAAGTAGATCTGGTTGATCAGGTTCATACGGCCATTGTTGTCTGTTTTCAGGGCATGAATATCGAGACGCAACAGGTCGATGGTGTGGCCAAGATCGGCAGCGGCACGACCATCGCCTTCTTTTTGGGCGGCACGGAGCTGAACGGATTGTGCCGTGATCTCCGCCATCATGGTGTTGATCTGTTGGTCGGCTGCCGCATAGCTGGTGACCAGATCGCGTGCGATCGGAGTGGCAATCTGGTCGAAGGTAGCCTTGCCCTTGTGTTCAAAGCCAACGTTATAACTGATCAGGGCGGTAATCGCTACCACCACCAGCACGCTTGGCTTGGCAATCAGCGGAATTTTTTTCAGCATCAGCATCAGCACCAGGGCGAACACCGACATCGCCAGGGTGGGCCAGTGGGTTTGCGGCAGATAGCCGAGCATTTCCCAGATATCCTTGATGAAAGAATCGCTGCGTCCCTTGGGGATGCCCAGCAGCATGTCAAGCTGGGACAGCCCGATGATGATGGCGGCGGCATTCATGAAGCCGAGGATGACCGGATGGGAGACAAAATTAACGATGGTGCCGAGCTTGATGACGCCAAGCCCAAACTGAATCAAACCCACCAGCAGTGTTAGCAGCAAGGCAAGACCGACATATTCATCGGTGAGCGGCACCGCCAGCGGGGTGATCGCCGCTGCCGTCATGAGCGAAACGACCGCCACCGGACCGGTAGCAAGCTGACGACTTGATCCCCACAGGGCTCCGAGCAGGGCGGGTATAAACGCAGTATAGAGGCCAAAATAGACTGGTAATCCCGATAACTGCGCATAGGCCATGGCTTTGGGGACCAGTACCAGGGCACCGGTGATCCCGGCAATGAGATCGTCGCGCAGAACGATGGAGTTGATGGGGAACCAGGACAGGAAAGGAAACAGGCGCAGCATCAGCTTGTTGGCAGCCATTGTGAGGATATCTCCCGAGGTACGAAGGGCATGATTCAGTCAATTCAGAATATTATTGTATTATGCAACACTTGATAGTCTTTTTGCAACAGCTGTGGTGAGACGACAGGTTGCCGACAACCCACGACGGCAAGGGCAGTCATCGCTATTGCATCCAGCAACCTGTTGCATCATGCAGCAGTCCTTGTCAGACTGCTTCAAGTTAATGATCTGTTTATACTTATAAAATTAAATGGCTTGGATGGTGCTTTGTTTTAGCCAACTACGGTAATGGGTTGCTTCTGTTTCCTGGGGCATTGCCTCAAGTATAGAAGGACTGTGTTGTAAATGTGTTGTATTATTCATGTCGTGTGGGAGGTATTGTCTTGGATCAATCTGGAAAGGGCGGCAGCGTCAGGCTGCTGTTGTTGTCGGGCATGGGCTCGGCAACGGTTTATGGCATCCTTTATCGGTATGAGGATCTGCTGATGGATCTGATGTCACGGGGAAAGGAGTTTTTCTGGCTGCCGGTCGTGATTGCCCTGCTCGTTTCGTTGGTGCATGGCACGTTTACCGCGCAATTCTGGAGCTGCATCGGCATCCAGGCTAAACAGTGAGGGGATGGGGAACGATTCGGCCATGGAAGAGATCAATTTTATCGCACTGACGATGACAGACGCCGTTTATCTGTTGTTGGTGGGTTTTGTCGGTGGTATCGTCAGCGGGTTTATCGGTTCTGGTGGGGCCTTTATCCTGACACCAGCCATGATGAGCATGGGGGTGCCCGGGATTGTGGCCGTGGCCAGCAACATGTGCCACAAGTTTCCCAAGGCCTTGGTGGGGGCGCTGAAGCGGACCAAGTATGGCCATGTCGACTGGAAGATGGGGCTGATCATGGGTGCATCGGCTGAAGTCGGTGTGTTGATCGGGGCCCAGTTTCAGGAGGGCATCAAGCGCAGTTTTGGCGATGCCGGTTCCAATCTTTATGTATCGGTAGCCTTTGTTGTGGTACTGGCCCTGGTGGGTGGGCTGGTATTGCGTGACACGATAACTGTTTATCGCTCGGGTAGGCAAACGGAGGAGAAGCCGGGCCGTTTGGCGCAATGGGTGCAGTCGGTCCATATCCCCGGGACCATGGTTCAGTTCCGCAGCCTCGACAAGCCGATCTCGATTCTGTTTACCATTCCGCTGGGATTGGGCACCGGTTTGCTGGCGGCCACCATTGCTGTCGGTGGCTTTATTGGTGTGCCAGCGCAGATTTATGTGCTGGGTATGACCAGCATGATGTCCTCGGCAACGGAGCTGGTAATTGCCTTTGTCATGGGGATCGGGGGAACCATCAAGTTTGCCTGGGGGGGCTATGTCGACATTCGCTTGGCCATGATCATCCTGGCTGGGTCGCTGTTTGGCATTCAGTTGGGGGCGATGGGTACCACCTATGTCAAACCGTGGCTGATCAAGCTGGTCATGGCTGTGATCATGTTGACCGTCCTGTTCAGCCGCCTGTTTATTATTCCGGTCTATCTGTCGCAGCTGGGTCTGATCGCCCCGTTGACCGAGGCTACCACGGCTGGTTTGAAGCAAGTCAGTTTTGCGATCATGATTCTGGCACTGCTGTCGGGAACGGCCATTATCATCACAGCCCTGGTGAGGGGAATGCGTGACCATGCGAGAGAAAGGCATCTGGGGGTGGTTCACTGACACTTCGCTACGGTGGAAGATCCATAGCGGTCACTTTATCATTGGGGCTCTGTTTCTGCTGTTGCTGCTGCTATTTTATGACACCTTGCAATCGGTACAGGAGCAGGTCAACGAACAGGCCCACATCGCCCGGTTATTGAACACCATTCTGGAAGCGCGTCGTTACGAGAAAAATTTTCTGCTCTATCGCAAGCAGGACGACCTGCTGGAGAACCATCGCTGGCGTGAGCAGGCGATGCAGATGGTGGACCGACCGCAGTTGCCGTTGTTACCGGCCTATCTGGCAGAGCAGTGGTGGTTGTTGCAACAACAGCTCGACCATTACAATCAGGCGATGGAGCAGTACAGCCTGTGCTGGAATGAAACATGCGGTGCAGTGGCTGGTCTGGAGGACCGGATACGCCACCATGGCAAGGAAGTGGTGAGTAGCGCTGAGGGAATTGACCGTGCCGGTCATGACTGGTTGCAGCGGGAGTTGCAGCGGCACCGGCTTTTTCTGCTCTGGTTTGCCGTGGTATTGTTATTACTGGTGATGGGGGTTGGTGGATTGTTATCGCGTGCCGTGACGCGACCACTGCAGTGGATGGAAGAGGCCATGCAAAAGGTGGCGTCTGGCAAGATGCACTCAATGGAGCCTCCATCCAACGATCGTGAATTTCGTTCTTTGACGGCGGCCTTCAACCGCATGCTGATGGAGATCGACATCCAGCAGAGAGGTCGGGTCCGTTCCGAAAAACTGGCTTCTCTCGGCACCATGCTGGCCGGCGTGGCCCATGAGCTCAACAACCCCCTGTCTAACATCGCTACCTCCTGCCAAATTCTGCTGGAGGAATCACAATCGGGTTCCTTTCACGATGAGCTGTTACAGCAGATTGATAGCCAGACCATGCGGGCGCGTGACATCGTCCGAGTCCTGCTTGACCTGACCCGCAAGCACCCCTTCCATCGTCAGAAACTGGATATTGAGGTTCTGGTGCAGGAGACCCTGCTGTTGCTTTCTGTTCCAGCCGGTATACGGTTGCATCAAAACAGGGTACCAGGATTGACCGTGGTGGCCGACCGGGGCCGTTTGCAGCAGGTACTGCTCAATCTACTCCAAAATGCTCTGGATGTCTTGAACGGAACAGGTGACATCACCATCCGGACCGGAGTTCCGGCAGCATGGCCGGATCAGCCTGATCTATGGCTGGCAGGGAGGGCTGATCCTGCTCATCTGCGCCAACACGGCGTCGAGATTGCCGTCGCGGACAATGGTCCTGGCATGACGGAGGAACTGTTGCAGCAGGTGTTCGATCCCTTTTTTACCACCAAGAAAGTAGGGTGCGGAGTGGGTCTGGGATTATTCATTACCTGGGAGATTGTCGACGAGCACGGGGGGGTGATATGGGTAGAAAGCAGGCCTGGACAGGGGAGCTGTTTCCATCTGCTGTTTCCTGGTGCATGAAGGGGTGATTGGTCATGGATGAACAGCAGGAAACGGGTCGGCTGCTGATAGTTGATGATGAGCCGATTGCCGTCAGGAATCTGGAACATGTGATGAAAAAAGAGGGCTACCATGTCATGACGGCCGGGAGTGGAGCAGCAGCACTCAAGCTGTTGTGGGACCGGGAGTTCGATGTCATTCTGACCGACCTGCGCATGGACCAAGTCGACGGCATGGGTGTGCTGGAGGTCTGTCGCCAGCGCCATCCGGACAGCGAGGTCATCATCCTGACTGGCTATGCCACCTTGTCTTCGGCCGTTGAGGCCGTCAAGCAGGGGGCTTTTTCCTACATCGCCAAACCGTTTCGACTTGATGAAGTACGTCAGACAACAGCAGAGGCATTGAAAAAAGTACGCTTCAAGAAGGAAAGCCGTCATTGGCATCAGCAGCTGAATGATCAACAGGTTGCTGGCAGCAGTGACAACTACCGTATCATGACCCACGACCCGGAGATGCTGCGTCTTATCGACATGGCACGGCAGATTGCGCCGACCGACTGTAACGTGTTGATCACCGGAGGCAGTGGCGTGGGTAAGGAGCTGTTTGCCCGATTCATCCATGAGACCAGCTCACGCCCTGACAAGCCGTTTGTGGCCATTAACTGCGCTGCCTTCAATGAGTCCCTGTTGGAAAATGAGCTGTTTGGCCACGCGCGCGGTGCCTTTACCGGAGCAGTATCCGATCATCGTGGGGTCATTGAGTCTGCCCAGGGAGGAACCCTGTTTCTGGATGAGGTGGCTGAAATGAGCCCATCGATGCAGGTCAAGCTGCTGCGGGTGATCCAGGAACGGGAAGTGCGCCGGTTGGGAGAGAATACCGACCGGAAAATTGACCTGCGTTTTATCGCTGCCACCAATCGCAACCTGTCGGACGAGATGCGCCAGGAACGGTTCCGCCGTGATTTTTATTATCGCATCAATGTGGCCTCGTTCGATTTACCGCCGCTGGCCTGCCGGCAGGGTGACATTCCGCTGCTGTGCTACCACTTTCTGCATCATTTCTCGGCCAGATTCCATCGGCAGGTAACGGAAATTGCCTGGCAGACGATGGATCTGCTGCGCCATTATCCTTATCCTGGCAATGTGCGTGAGCTGCGCAACATTATTGAACGGGGAGTCGCCATGGCCAGAGACCACGTTTTGCGACCAGAGCATTTGCCCGATCATCTACGCGACCTTCCCGTGCAAACCATACGTCGGCAGGACGGCCAGTTGCGCACACTGGAAGAACGGGAAAGGGAATATGTGCTGTGGGTGTTCAAAAACGAAGCCCATGGCAACCAGACTGTGGCGGCACGCATTCTCGGTATTGACCGGGTCTCGCTGTGGCGCAAGTTGAAGAAATACCAGGAGCAGCAGTCAGACGGCGACATCCCTTCCCCCTCCATAAGCCAGGAGAGGGAGGGATGAGAGGTCACTACGACTTGAGAATTTCCCGGTTCAACAGCACGATTTGCTGGATTTCCGGGCTACGCTCGTTGGGTTGATCCAGCCCAAACTGTTTGACAAAATAGGGCAGGAAGGCGTGACGGATGCTGATGACGCGCTGTCCCTTCTCCAGGCCATAATCGAGCTCGACCACCTTTTTCTGGCTTTCCGTCAGCTTGGGGTGGGGGCCGATGCGCACATCAACCATTTCGTGCCATTCCTTGTCCTGGGAAGCATCGACTTTATCGTCGCGGCTGTTGCGAATGCTGAGGATGCGGGCCAGCACGAAATCCCTGAAGCCGTTGTCCTGGTGGCAGAAGGCGCGTATATGCCAACGATAGCCATCGAATCCCAGTGCATGGGGGGTGACCCAGCGCCATTCCGGTTCCGGAGTGGATATCGACTGGTATTTGATCTGGATCGTCAGGTTGCTGCGGATCGACTCCATCACCTTGCGTAGCCGTTCCGGATCGATATGACGATTGGGATGTTGCAGCACGTGGTAGGATGGTATATTCTCCAGCCAGCTCTCGGTCGAATTCATGATGCCGGCAGCGATTGAGCGCAGGTTGGCAAAATAGCGGTCTGCTTCCGGCTGCAGGAAACGGGGCTTGAAGTTCTTGGGGGCGAAATAGAACTTGAGCCGTGTGTCATAGACCATGTTGCCGGGAGCGATTTCCAGGTACCGGGTCAGGTCGGCTGACGCCTGGGGAATGGAGACCCCGAACTTGTCGATGAGGTCCTTGCGGTTGATGCGTCCTTCCCAGTAGAGTCTGAACTCGATAAACTCCATGCGGCGCTCGACGCCCCAACGCAGCTTTTTCGGTTGCTCTTTAACCTTGGTTTCTTTACTCTGCATGACTCTGTTCCTTTTCTATCATGTCTATTAACAGGTGTACAAAATATCCATCAATGTTTATAGTCCGATTGCATCTTTAGGTGACCATAACACTAACCGTTCCGGATTATCAAGGCATGAATCGTACTTTCTGGTGCTTTTTATAATTTTCAATCTAGTCTGTCAAGAATTGACATTACTTTTGATACTTTTTAATTCTTGCCCTGTCAAGATATGACCATGGAAGTCACAACGAGAGTTTCAATGGCACAGCAACCTTTATCCCTATCTTCCATCCGGTTACCTGTAGCCGGAATGAAATGTGCTTCCTGTGCTGGCAGGGTGGAGCGCGCACTGACCGAGGTGGCCGGTGTGACCGGCGTAAGCGTCAATCTCATGACAGCCGAGGCTGTAGTCATGGGAATCTGTTCGGTTGAGGCACTGACGGCCGCTGTGGAAGCGACCGGTTTTACCGTTCCTGCTGTCACTCAGGTCGAATCACACGATCTGGCTGACCAGGAGCGTCGACGTGAGTACCACGTCATTCGCTGGCGGTTGCTGGTCGGTGTGTTGCTGCTGTTGCCGGAATGGTGGTTGTTCCATGCCGGTCACGACCAGCTGCTGGGGCAGTTTCTGCTGGTGACACCGATCCAGTGGTGGGTGGGTTGGCCTTTTCATCAGGCGGCCTGGCGGGCGTTGCGGCACCGGCTGACCGACATGAATACCCTGATTTCGCTGGGAAGCTGTACCGCCTATCTTTATTCGGTGGCAGCCATGCTATGGCCAACCCTGTTCCAGACCGGGGCTGTTAGCTCGCCACCGGTCTATTTCGAGACATCAGCCACCATCATCGTGCTGGTCCTGCTGGGACGTTTTCTTGAGTTGCGGGCCAGGGGAAAAACCTCACAGGCCATTGAGCGGCTGCTGGATCTGACGCCTCCTGTTGCCTGTGTGGTTCGTCAGGGCACCGAACAGACTGTGCCCCTGGCTGACGTTGTGGTGGGAGACCATCTGCGGATTCGTCCCGGAGAACGTATTGCGGTGGATGGCGTCGTCGAGCAGGGGCAGGCCACCCTGGATGAGTCGATGCTGACCGGTGAGGCCCTGCCTGTCGTGCGTGGCCCGGGGGATGAGCTGGCGGCAGGCACCATCAACCGCGACGGATCGCTGCTGATGCGGGCCACCCGGGTAGGTCAGGAAACGGTGCTGGCACGCATTGTCGCCATGGTGCGCAACGCCCAGGCAGCCAAGCCTCCCATTGCCCGTCTGGCCGATCGTGTTGCGGCCCGTTTTGTGCCGGCGGTGCTGGCTGTGGCTGTGGCTACCTTTCTGGTCTGGTACCTGTTTGGACCGGAACCCCGTCTTAACTGGGCCCTGCTCAACTTTATAGCTGTGGTGGTCATTGCCTGCCCTTGTGCCTTGGGGTTGGCGACACCTGTTTCCGTCATGGTCGGCATCGGCCGTGGTGCCGAGCAGGGTATCCTGATCCGGGCCGGGGATGCCTTGGAACAGGCCCATCGTCTTGACAGGGTGTTGTTTGATAAAACTGGAACCTTGACACAGGGTCGACCGGTACTGACCGACTGGAGTGGCAGTCTGTCTGACCTTGAACGGGTGGCCGCCCTGGAGGCACACTCGGAGCATCCTTTGGCGCGTGCCATTGTGGCCGGTGCCAGGGAGCGCTGTGGTCGGGTTGGGCAGCTGGCCGTGAGTGACTTTCAGGCTGTGGTGGGGCAGGGTGTCGTCGGTCTGGTCGATGGGCACAAGGTTGTGGTGGGTACGGCGGCGATGCTGCGGGATCAGGGGATTGATCCGGCACCGATGCAGCAGCAGGAGCTGTTGCTGGCGCAGCAGGGCAAAAGTGTCATGCTGGTTGCCATCGATGATTGTCCTGTTGGCACGATTGCTGTTACCGATACCATCAAGCCGGAGAGTGTGGAGGCCATTGCCCTGTTGAAGGAGATGGGCATTGCCAGTGGTATGTTGACCGGCGATACGCAAGCTGGTGCCTGGGAAATAGCCCGCCAACTGGGCATCGAAAAGGATGATGTCGTTGCCGGATGCCTGCCGCAACAGAAAGCCGAGGTGATCCGGCAGCTACAGCGTGCCGGCCATGTTGTGGCCATGGTTGGGGATGGCATCAACGATGCGCCGGCCATGGCCCAGGCTGACGTGGCGATGGCCCTTGGGACCGGTACCGACATTGCCATCGAAAGTGCTGATATCACCCTGATGTCTGGTGATCCACGTGCGGTTGTGACGACCATCCAGTTGTCCCGGGCTACCATGCGCAATATCCGCCAGAATCTGTTCTGGGCTTTTGCCTATAACGTGTTGCTCATTCCCCTGGCGGCTGGGGTATGGTTCCCGTGGACCGGTATCCTGTTGGCGCCGGAGTTGGCAGCGGCCGCCATGGGACTGTCCAGCGTCACGGTTGTCAGCAATGCGTTGCGACTGAGAAAAATCTCCAGGTTTCACTGAAACGGATGGGTAGGGTATGACCAAGGATCGTTCTGACACATCAGACAGTATTGTAACGCTGGAACAGGGGCGGTTGGCCCAGTTGCGCCGTGACAACCAGCAGATGCGCGAGCAGATGGACCAGATGCTGGAGCGCATTCAGCACAACGACCGGATCTATCACGCCTTTCATGACATCCAGATGCATCTGCTGCTGGTGGAAGAACCGATCGAGCTGATTGTGACGCTAACCCGTGATCTGGAACAGATGTTTCAGCTTTACCGTGTTACGGTGACGCTGAGTGACCGGCCGGATGGTCTTGCCATGCCTCTTGCCGCCAGTGTTGCAGCGCTACCGGATCGGCTGCTGGTGCTGGAACAGGCTCTGTTGTCGCAGATTATGACCCATCCGGAGACGACGGTGATTCGTATTGGCCGTGAAGGTGAAAACAGGCGACTTTTTTTCGGTGCTGATAGTGGGCGCATCCGTTCAGAAGCGATTGTACCGTTGCGACGGATGGATGAGACACGCCAGCTACTGGGCACACTCAACCTCGGCAGCGACATGCCAACCCGGTTTTTGCCCAGCTATTCGACCGACCTGATCCAGGATCTGGCCGATGTTTTTACGGTTTGTCTGATGAAAATCCTCAAGAGCACACCCTCATGACCATGGCCCAATTACCGATGATCGAGCAGTTTTTTCGCCATCTTGGTTCGGAACGCAAAGTTTCTGAGCATACCCTTGTTGCCTACCGTCATGATCTGGAGCTGTTTGCCTGTTTCTGGAGGGACCAGATTGCTCCGGCTGACATCGAAGCCAGCGATCTGCGCGCCTTTTTATCCGAACGTCATCGACTGGGGGAAGCCAAGAGCACGCTGCAACGTCGCATGGCAGCCATTCGATCCTGGTTCCGTTTTCTGGAACGGGAGCAGCAGCTGAGCCAGAACCCGGCGCGTCTGGTGGCAACACCTCATCTGCCCAAACGGCTGCCACGGGCGCCGGACGAGGAAGATACCATTCGCCTGGTAGAGTCGGTTCCTGGGGTACCGGAGCAGGCTTCTGCCTGGCAACAATTGCGCTACGGGCGGGATCGGGCCATTCTGGAGCTGCTTTACAGTTCGGGCCTGCGTGTCAGCGAGCTGTGTGGTCTCGATGATCAGGATGTCGATAGCGTTGCCGGTACCGTGCGTGTGCGCGGCAAGGGCAACAAGGAACGGGTGGTACCGGTTGGACGGCAGGCCCTGGAGGCCATTGCCGCTTACAGGCAGGAGCGAGGCCACGGGACAGCCCTGTTCGTCGGGCTTCATGGCGAGCGGTTGCTGCCACGTGAGGTGCAGCGGTTGTTGCAGTCGGTACGCCGTCGTGCCGGTTTGCCGGAGCAGGTGACGCCCCATGCCCTGCGTCATGCCTGTGCCACCCATCTGCTGCAGGCCGGAGCTGACCTGCGTTCGATCCAGGAAATGCTTGGCCATTCATCGTTATCCATTACCCAGAAATATACCCATCTCGATCTGGCCCATCTGAGCCGGATTTACGATGCGGCCCATCCCCGTGCCCGTTATCGGCAGGGTAAACCGGAACAGGGTTTGCCATGAGCACTTCGGTGATCCATCTTCTGCAGTCAATCTTACTGCCGCCTGGGGTGGTGATCATTCCCCTGTTATTGGCGTTGTGGTGGTTGCCACGCCATCGTTGGCGGGCCACCACAGCCATCGTCGTGGCCGGACTGCTGCTCTACCTCTTTAGTGCTCCGGCTGTTATCCAGATGATGTTGCGTGGGCTCAACCGCTATCCTCCGCTGACCGAAAGCCGTCTGGAACAACGATCGGCTGATGTCGGTGCCATTGTGGTGCTGGGTCAGGGGCGCTATCCCTCTGCGCCAGAATTTGGTGGGCGCGACACGGTCAGCAGTGGGGGCTTGGCACGGGTGCGTTACGCGGCTTGGCTGCATCGACGCACCAATCTGCCGATTCTGGTGACTGGAGGCAGACCGGCTGGTGAAAAGAGTTCCGAGGCAGCCCTGATGCGGGATGTGCTGCAGGACGAATTCAACGTATCGGTACGCTGGCTTGAGGAAGACAGTCATACCACCTGGGAAAATGCGGT
>JADGCH010000022.1:17986-19857 GCA_015229115.1 Magnetococcales bacterium | reverse complement strand
TTTTTTGCCACGCCGCGTCTGATCACCACTGAGAACGAACTGCGGCGCATCATCGAGCATGGACTCATGGAGCTCTACATCGACACCTCCAGGGGCGATGATGTCGATGGTGCTCCCTCACAGCGGGAAGTGGAAGCGCAGCTGGAAGCACAGCTGAGCGAGCTGGGTGAAAGTCAGCAGGAGGCCAGACGTTACCAACAGGCCACCATGGAAAAGGAGATGGAGCAGGCGGCCCAGATCAAACGTCAGGCACGCCAGATGGTGGGCAACATCCTTGAGGATGTACGCATGGGGCAGCAGGTGGTGATTGGTCCCATGAAAGATATGGTCACCCAGATGGCCGACTCCATGTTTCGTAACCGCGATGCCATTCTCAGTCTGGGCCTCATCAAGCAGAAGGACGAATACACCTTCATGCACTCGGTTAATGTTGGCGTGTTCATGTTGTCGTTCTGCCAGACCCTGGGGATCAGCTCGGAGGATATCGTCGATGTCGGCCTTGGTGCGGTGCTGCATGACATTGGCAAGATGAAGACGCCGATGGAGGTTCTTAACAAGCCAGGGCGGTTGAGCGATGAGGAATTTGCCATCATGCGCCAGCACGTCACCTACAGTCGCCGCATTCTGGAGCAATGCCAGGGCATTTCGGAGATCAGTGTCCATGTGGCCAGCCAGCACCACGAGCGCTACGATGGTTCAGGCTATCCCAAGGGACTCAAGGGCGACCAGATCAACCAGTTTGGCCAGATGGCAGCCATCGCCGATGTGTATGACGCTATCACCTCTGATCGTTGCTATCACAAGGGCAACAGCCCGCATCTGGCCCTGAAACGCATGATGGAATGGAGTCAGTACCACTTCAATCCGGTTCTGTTCCAGTATTTTGTCAAATGCGTTGGCATCTACCCCATGGGAACCCTGGTGCGGTTGGAGAATGACCTACTGGCTGTGGTACTGCGTCCCAATCCGGAGAGCTTGTTGCATCCAGTTGTTAAAATAATGGCTGATGCCAAACAGAAAAAGAAGCTGGAACCGAAAGAGATTGACCTCATGGCCTACAAGGATATGCCAGAGAAGAAGGGCTACATCATCAAAACCCACGAAGATCACATTAAATGGGGTATTGATCCAAAAAAATATATGGACAACAAAGAGCTCTATACCTGAGTTGCTTGGTGGTTCACCACTTTTTGGTGGTGGAAGGGCGCCAGTTCTTGGCCAGCTCCTGAGCTTGGGCGATCTGTTCGGGTGTCATCTTGGCTTGACCGAAAAACGGCTTTTCAGTCAGTGAGTCTCTCATTTTTCTGGCGTTCGGGTGTCCCTGCGCTGCCGCAAGGTTGAGCCACATATGGGCATGGATATAGTTTTGCGGCACACCATCCCCATTGTAATACATCATGCCCAGTTTGAACTGGGATTCAGCATCGGCAGGATTGGGCTCTTTCGAGTCGATCATGCCGCCGATTCGTTCCATGGTCCCCGCTATTTCCTTGCCAATATCCTCCAGTTGACCGGCCGTGGTTGCCGGTGGAAAGCCCAGAACAGCGACGGTGAGCAGAACCGCAAGAGCGAGGGGAGGGGTGATCATGAGTTCTCCAAGTTTAATGGACGATCAGGCCATTGTACATCAAAACGCTCCAGGATCAAGGCCGCTACCATGCCGTTAAACAGTCCGGTCAGCCATGAGGCGACCAGAAACCACGGTAAAAGGGTCATGATGGCCGGTAGGCCGTCCGGACCGGTAAGCAGCAGGACCACGACCATCAGTTGAGCAGTGATATGGGCCAGTGCCGACAGCAGGGAGCATCCGACTGGTCCGGCCGTAGGCAACAGCCGTTTGGTCAGTCCAAGGGCCAGCAGGGCTCCGGCAG
>JADGCH010000022.1:1724-17976 GCA_015229115.1 Magnetococcales bacterium | reverse complement strand
CCGGCCGTAGGCAACAGCCGTTTGGTCAGTCCAAGGGCCAGCAGGGCTCCGGCAGCGCCCGACAGGCTGAGCACGATGGTGGGTGTCAGAAGCGTTCCCAGTATCATGGACCCGGCGATGATACGGATCAGGGTGACACCGACGGCGGCTCTCCAGCCAAAGGTGAAAAAGGCCACCAGAGTCAGGATGTTGGCCAGTCCCGGTTTGAACCAGGGACCGAGTCCGGGCAGGGAGGACTCCAGCAGGTGGGCAGCAATGGCAGCAGCAGCCAGATAGGCGATCCACAGGTCGCGCTGTGCCGGCAGCATACCTAGGGCGATGCCCCATATACCTGGGGCGATGCCCCAGGCTAACCCTGAATCGCCCCGTTGGGGCTTGTATGAAGGATGATTCACGAGATCATGCGCCCCGAAGGGGCAGCTTTAACCGTAGCCCGGGGCATCGCCCCGGGCATAGAGGATTGGCTGAAACGATGGACAACGCCGGTAACAAAAGCGGCGTTGCATCTGGCGTAGCAACAGATCGATCTGACCTTCTTGACGGCCTTTTTTTTCACCTTCTTGGATGCCTTCCTGACGGCCCTTATCCAGATAAGTTTGGGCAAAATTGGATAACATGGTTTCAACCTCCGCAGAATGATGTAGTTTGGCAGCGACACGGTCAGCCATTTGTGAATCAAAAACGCTGTATTTTTCCATCCAGTAACGCACCAGTTGCAACAGGTAGCTTGCGCTGATTTCATCGGTAGCGGCAATCTGGTCCAGCATCAGCAGGATCATCTCCCGTTGCTGACTTTCTGGAGAAAAGACATATTTGAGGGCCATCAGGCCACTACTGGTGCGTAGTGGCATCAGCAGGATCTCCTGATTGGGGATCTGTTGCAGGTTCAGCAGTTGATAAGGAAAGTCGAGCACATAGGAACGCAACTCAGCCGGTATGTCGCCGTACATGGTATGGAAGAAGGGTGGCATAGACCACGGTTCCGGGCCGTGGTAAACGACCATGCAAAAGATGGCGGGTAACGGTCCTTTTTCGCCCTGCTGGGTGAAGGTGGCCCGTAGTTCCTCACCCTGGTAGATGAGAAACTGCATCGGTGTGTTGCGATCGTAGTTGACTTTAAGCACTTCTGGATCGATGGTCAGATCAACGGTCCGACGGACCGCCTCGGGCAACCAGCGTTGTAACAGGTTACGGAGCGTTGGCTTATCATCCATCCACACTTTGAAGAAGCCATCGTGATCTTGGGGTGCCAGTTGCATCAAGGGCTGTTCCTTCGGTAACAGTTGATTGACTGCAGCAAAAAACTACCCCGAATCATACCATGCCGATCTCATGCGGTGCAATCGGAAGTTGTTGCCTTTGTCGTTCTGTATCACCCACCATTGAATCGGGAGGTCAGACGCTGTATTCTGTCTGGCACACTGGGGTTGTTGTCCTGTTCGCGTTGGTTCCATTACTCGGAGAGGTGTTGCCATGTTCGGAATATCCATGCCTGAACTCCTGATCATCCTGTTAATTGTTTTGATATTTTTTGGGGCCGGTAAGTTGCCCAACGTGATGAGCGATCTAGGTAAGGCGGTACGCAGCTTTAAGCGTTCCGTGGATGGCGATGAGCCACCGGTCGAAGCAACCAAGCAAGGTGGCGTTATTGAGGGTCCTGCCATCAAAAAAGAAGGCAGCCCAACGGCCTGATTGATCAGAGAGAAGACTTCATGTTCGGAATCAGCTGGGCAGAACTGTTGGTCATTGCCATTGTGGCCCTGGTCGTGATTGGTCCGGACAAAATACCCGAGGTAGCCCGTACCACGGCCCGCTTTGTGCGCCAGATGCAAAGGCTGGTCTACGACGTCAGGGAGAGCGTGCGCCTGGATGAATTGAGGCATGATCTGATGCGTGAGACGGATCGGGTCGATACGCCTGTTCGTTCACCTGAAGACCGAACCAAAGGATAGCTCTCATGCTTGTTGGACCGGATGACAAGGCACCACTCATCGACCATCTGGTCGAGCTGCGCAGCCGGCTCATTGTTGCCGCCGGTGTGCTGTTTGTGCTGTTTTCATTGCTGTTTTCGTTGCTATTTTTCGGTAGTTTTGGCAATATCATCTTCGATCTGCTGATGTTGCCCCTGCGGCAGGTGGTGGGACCTGAGTTCCGCATGATCTATACCGGTATTAACCAGGCTTTCTGGACCTACTTCAAGATGACTTGGTTCGTCTCCCTGTTCATCAGTTCTCCGGTGCTATTGCTACAGCTGTGGCGTTTTGTGGCCCCTGGCCTCTACCATAACGAGAAAAGGGCTGTGCTGCCCTTTCTGGTTTCGGCACCGATGCTGTTCTGCCTGGGAGGGGCCTTTGCCTATTTCGTCGTGTTGCCCGTCATGTTCCGGTTTTATCTCAGTTTTACTTCGCCCACTCTGGAGGCGTTGCCGACCATCAACGAATATCTCGATCTGGTAACCGACTATATTTTTCTGTGTGGAGCCGTGTTTGAGTTGCCCGTTGTCTTGCTGTTGCTGATTCGTGCCGGTATCACGTCAACAGCAACGCTGGTGCGCGTACGGCGTTATGCCATCGTGGCCATTTTTACCGCTGCTGCTGTCATAGCGCCAGATCCGGTTAGCCAGATTCTGATGGCTGTGCCGTTGCTGTTGCTGTATGAGATCACCATTTTAACTGGACCCGTTATGGAACGACAGCGTTCTGTCGTAGAGGAACAACTGTCATGATGCCACCAACACCGCTTCGCCTGATTCCTCTGGGTGGCCTGAGCGAAATTGGCATGAATCTGATGATCTATCAATATGGTGATCAGATGATTGTCGTCGATTGTGGTATTGCTTTTCCAACCAGCGATACCTTGGGTGTCGATCTGATTATTCCCGATGTCCAGTTTTTGGTGGAGCACCGTCACCAGGTGCTGGCCTTTGTGCTCACTCATGGCCATGAGGATCACATTGGTGCCTTGCCTTACATCTGGCCGCAGATTGGTTGCCCCATCTACGGTACCGATATGACGCTGGGACTGGTCGAGCATCGCTTGCGTGAGCATCAGCTCCATACCCAGGCACGTATGGTGCATGTGGATTATCGACAGCCTGTTCAGATTGGACCTTTTAACGTCTGCTACATCCGTGTCACCCATTCCATTGTCCAAGCGGCGGCTCTGGCGATTACCACGCCGCTGGGTACCGTTATCCATACCGGTGACTTCAACATCGACCACACCCCAAAAAATGGCGTCAGCACCGATCTGTTTCGCTTGGCCCAATATGGTGAACAGGGGGTGCTGGCCTTGCTGTCGGACTCCACCAATGTGACAGTCACCGGCAACACCCGTTCAGAACAGGTGATTGGCAAGTGCCTCGACAATGTTCTGGCAGAGGCAACGGGATTGGTGGTCGTGACCACATTTGCATCCAATTTGCATCGATTGCAGACCGTCATTGAGGCAGCCGAAAGGTGTGGGCGCAAGGTAGCCATGCTGGGGCGGTCAATGTTGACTTATATGCAGATTGCCCGTTCCCTCGGCTTGATCCGGTTGCCAGCGGATAGTGTCATTGATATCAAGGCCGTCGATTATTTGCCACGGGCCAAGCTGCTGTTGCTCTCTACCGGCAGTCAGGGAGAAAACAATTCGGCCATGGTGCGTATTGCCAACGATGAACAGGCTAACATCCGGCTGCAGGCAGGAGATACGGTTGTCTTTTCATCGGCCTTTATTCCAGGTAATGAAACGACCATTTGGAGCCTGGTCAACATGCTCCATCGCAAGGATGTACAGGTCGTGCACTACTATAGTCAGCGCGATATTCATGTCTCAGGTCATGCACCCCAGGAGGATCTGAAACTGATGCTGGCCTTGACTCGTCCCCGTTTCTTCATACCCATCCATGGGGAACTGCGCCATCTTAATTTGCACCGCCAGCTGGCCCACGAGATGGGCATCGACCCGCAACACAGCCTGGTAGCCACCAATGGTGACTGTGTTGAACTGGATGGACAATCCGTTCGCATTGTGGGTCATGTGCCGCATGGACGCGTCTTTGTCGATGGTAAAGGGGTGGGTGATGTCGGTGATGTGGTGCTGCGTGATCGCAAGCATCTGTCCGAGGATGGTATTGTGGTGGTGGTCATGGTGGTGGAGAAGGAGAGCGGTCGTCTATTGGAACGTCCAGAACTGCTGACGCGTGGTGTTGTTTATGAAGATGAGAGCCAGGATTTGTTGGAGGATGCTAAATTGTCTGTACAGGAAGCGCTTGATCTCGGTCCTCAGGCACTCGATTTCGGCGAGGATGAGGATGTTGGCATCAATGATCTGGCCGTGCGGGCACTCAGGCGGTTTTTCAAGAGACGGCTGGGTCGTCGGCCGGTTGTCTTGCCACTGGTAATGGAGATGTAATCGATGGCTGGTCAGAAAAAACGGGAGGAACCGCTGCAGCACCATGCGCTGTTGTCTGAAATAGGTGGCATGCTGATCTGGCTTGTGACGGTTTTTGTCTTTGTCAGTCTTATTTCCTATGACCACGATGATCCATCTTTCAACAGTTCTGGTGGAGGGATGGTCCGTAATCTTGCTGGTTCTGCCGGAGCCCATACGTCCGACATCCTGTTGCAGTTGTTAGGTTATACCTCGTTTCTCATTCCGCTTTTTTTGGCACTTGTCGGTACCCAGTTGTTGCGTGATATCCAAAACAGCTGGCCAAGCATAGAACAGTTGCTCTCTTTTTTGCTGCTGGTAGCGACGCTGGCTATTCTGGCGGCGCTGCTTATACCAGCTGATCTGTTACCGCTTTCCCTGTCAGCCGGGCCGGGTGGTGTGGCCGGTTTTCTCGGCATGATCTCCCTGAAACGGCATCTTGGGGTACTGGGCAGCCTGATTTTATTGTTACCCTTGCTGGGATTGGCGCTGGTTGGCATGTTTCGTTTTTCTCTCATGGCCTTGTTCAGCGGAACGTGGGGCTGGACAAGGCCGAACCAGCTTCCCCCCAATCTGGAGGACTACGCAACCGAGCCGCATTTCAATCTGTCCCCGTCACTAGAAGAGGAACGGTTGCCCGAACCGGAACCACAGCAACAACCCTTCGATCAACAGCAGGCATTCGATCAACAGCAGGATCCGTCGCCATACCCAAAAGGGCAGCCACGACGACTCGCTACGTTGATCCCGGCACGGGTGGCTGATTTCCTGGGTTTGAAGGCAGATCCGGTTGCTGAACCACCTTCATCAACAGTAACGGAACCGGATCCGGCTTCTCTAGCTCCTCTGGCTCCTCCGGACGCGGTCGAAGTGGTGGTGGTTGACCCCATCATCAATGACGCGCCGCGCCCTATTGCCCCGGTTGCCGTTCCGTCGGTCAAGCCAGCGATCATAGCGGCCTTGCCACCTCTGGTGGCCATCAAACCGGAAGTAGAAGAGATCTTGCAACGTGATCAAGCGCCGACGGATGACCCGTTCTTTGCCTTTGAAGATGAATTTACGGCATTGGATCGTCATCAGCCTAAAGCGCACCATAGCGGCCCACGGGCCAAGATCACCAACCTGACTGTTGCAGGTTGGCATGGTGAGGAGCCGGAGTTTGAAGAAGTTGCGGTCGCCAAGGGTCCTGGTGATTTTATGCCTGGCGATTTCCTGATCAAACCGCAGCACGATGAACAACATCATGAGGAACCGCATTGGGAGCCCGAACCTCAGCCTTCTTTGGCCGTTGATCGTGAGAGGTTCACCTTTGAGGAGATTGAGGAACCGGTTGTAACGCCGCCTACGATTGCAGAACCGGACAGACCGGTCATGAATCAACCCGAACCGGTCGTTGAGCCTGTGGTCATCCGTACCACCGCCAGTCCGACCAGACAGACGAACCAGTTCAGCGCTACCTTGCTGCCACCCCTGGAGATTCTGAAACGGCCGGATGCTATCCCTGGTGCCTATATTGATCGTGCTGAGCAGCGTATCAAGGCCCAGATGCTGGAACAGAAACTGGAAGACTTCAAGATCAAGGGACAGATTGTTGATATCCGTCCGGGTCCGGTGGTTACCACCTTTGAACTGGATCCAGCTCCTGGTCTGAAATCAGCCAAGGTCATCAGCATTGCTGACGACTTGGCGCGTTCCATTTCAGCCATGTCGGTGCGAGTGGTGGGTAATATTCCAGGCAAGAGTGTCATTGGTATTGAAGTGCCCAACGAGCAGCGAGAGGTAGTCTACTTACGTGAGATCCTGACCTCCCAGGCTTTCCGGGCTATTAGCAGTCCTCTGGCGGTAGCGCTTGGCTTTGACATTACCGGACAACCGGTTGTCGCTGATCTGGCCAAAATGCCCCATCTGTTGGTGGCTGGAACCACTGGCTCCGGAAAATCGGTTGCCATCAATGCCATGGTCTGTTCCATTCTTTTTTCAGCGCGGCCGGACCAGGTACGCATGTTGATGATTGATCCCAAAATGGTCGAGTTATCGGTCTATGCGGGTATTCCGCATCTGTTGGCCCCTGTCGTCACCGATGTCAAGAAAGCAGCCATGTTGTTGAAGTGGGCTGTGGTGGAAATGGAAGATCGGACACGGCTGATGTCAGAACTGTCGGTCCGCAATATCGAGGGCTACAACCAGCGTATTCTCGATTACCAGCAACGTGGTGAACAGCCTATGAGGCGTATCCGGGTTGGCATCGATCCGGAAACCGATCAACCAGTGGAACAGGAAGAAGCTATTACACTGGAATTGAAGCCACTGATTCTGATCATTATTGATGAGCTGGCTGATTTGATGATCCAGGTTGGCAAGGAGGTCGAGCCGGCTATTGCCCGTTTGGCACAGATGGCACGCGCTGCGGGTATCCACCTGATCATTGCTACGCAAAGGCCGTCTGTTGATGTGATTACCGGTCTGATCAAGGCCAATTTTCCGACTCGTTTGGCCTTTCAGGTGGCTTCGCGGATCGATTCCAGGACCATTCTCGACTCCATTGGTGCGGAACGGTTACTGGGTAAGGGAGATGGTCTGTATATGCCCCCCGGGTCATCGCAGTTGAAGAGAATTCATGCGCCCTTTGTCAGTGATGATGAGGTCTTTCGTCTGGTGCAGACGCTCAAGGAAAACGGCGGTACCCATTATGATGCGCGATTGCTGTCCATTGTAGACGATGGGGCTTCTGGTGGCGCCACTACTGGCTATGCCGCTGCTGGCAGTTCTTTCGGTAGCACAGGATTGGCCGATGAGGGTATGGACGATGATCCTCTGTACGATCAGGCGGTCGCTTTGGTGGTACGGGTGAGAAAGATCAGTACCAGCATGGTACAGCGTCATTTCAAGATTGGCTACAACCGTGCGGCCCGTATTGTTGAACGGATGGAAAAGGAAGGTTTGGTATCCGAAACCAATCATGTCGGCAAAAGGGAGGTCATGATTCCTGGACGGGAACGCACTGCCGCAACATGAACCGATCATGATGAAGCGATCATGGGCCATTGCAGTTGAGGGCGGCAGGGTGTATAAGTCAACGCGCCGAATTTGTGGAATCAGGATTCAGAGCGAGCTGGATCGTCGCTGGTGGCTGTCATGGCCGCTGGAGGAAAGTCCGGGCTCCATCGGGCAGGGTGCCGGGTAATGCCCGGCGAGGGAAACCTTAGGGACAGTGCCACAGAAAACAAACCGCCAGACGGCTATTCTGGTAACAGGATGTGTGATGGTAAGGGTGAAACGGCGTGGTAAAAGCACACCGCACGGCTGGTAACATACGTGGCAGGGAAAACCCCACCTGGAGCAAGATCGAATAGGAGGACCATGATGGCGGCCCGCCAAGTCCTCGGGTTGATCGCTTGAGATGATCGGTGACGATCATTCTAGATGAATGACGATCGTCCATCGCAACTATAAAAACAGGCCTGGAAGCGATGGCAACAGAACCCGGCTTATAGGCTCGCTCTGATGGCCTGTGTTATTGGGGGTGGAGGGGAACTCCCCCATCCATGGATGTTATGGGAAAAATCCGTTTGCCCTGTTGCGTGCTCAGGTGACCGTGTTACAATTGTAGTCCATTTTATACAGCAATTGCCGTACGTGTCATCATTCGGAAGGAAACCCACTCATGAACAGCACCAGTGGCACCAGTCAGACCAACATCACCCTGACGCCGATGGATTTCGAGCGTTTGAGCCATTTTCTACAGGATCAGTACCACATCAGGTTACCCATGGCTCAGCGTAACCAGTTGTCTCTGCAGTTGCATAAGCGATTGCATGACCTTGATATGCCATCTTTCTCGGTCTATATTGACCGATTGCTTGATCCTGAACAGGGTCAGGATGAGCTTGGTCATTTTGTTGATGCCATCACCCTGCATCAGGTAGGCTTTTTTTATCAGCCGGGTGAGCTGGAATTTCTGGCGCAGCAGGTGTTGCCAGAACTGATCCGCAGCCACGGAGCGGGTATTCAGAGGCCGTTTTCCTTGTGGAGTGCCGGTTGTGGCAGCGGTGAGGAGGCTTATACCCTGTCGATGGTACTGAATGAGTTCGCCGATCGTTATCCGGGTATTGGCTTCAAATACCAGATTTTGGCTACGGATCCGTCGTCACGAGATCTCAATAAAGCGCGTAAGGCCATTTATAGCCATGATAGTGCAGCGGCCATTCCGGTGCCGTTCAAGAAGCGCTATTTGTTGAAAAGTCGTGATCCATCAAGGCGGCTGGTGCGTGTTGTTCACGATCTGCGCCAGGGTGTCCGTTTTCGTCAGCTTAATTTCATGGCGCCCAGTTTTAATTTGCGCGAGCGCATGGATGTCATCTTTTGTCGCGCCCTGTTCGCCTACTTTGATCGTCAAACGCGCCAGGATCTGGTGCAGAAGCTATGTTGTCATCTCATGCCGGGTGGTTATCTGTTTGTTGGGCAAAACGATCATATTGACAATAGGTCACTGCCAGTGACTCAGGTAGCGCCCGCTATTTTTCGTCTATCGGCATAGGAATGTCTTATGTTCAATAAATTCATGGGTTTGTTTTCAACGGATATGGCGATTGACCTTGGAACGGCCAATACGCTGGTTTATGTGCGTGGTCGTGGTGTCGTGCTGTCAGAGCCATCGGTTGTGGCCATCCATGAAAGCAACCGCACTCGTAAAGTGTTGGCTGTCGGTAATGAGGCCAAGCGCATGTTGGGAAGGACCCCTGGCAATATCACCGCCATTCGTCCCATGCGTGATGGGGTGATTGCTGACTTCCAGATTACCGAAGCGATGCTGAAACATTTTATCAGTCGGGTTCATAAGAGGCGACTCTTGTATGCGCCGCGTATTATCGTCTGCGTGCCCTACGGGGCCACACCCGTGGAGCGGCGGGCCATTCGTGAATCAGCCGAGAGTGCTGGTGCCCGTGAGGTTTACCTGATTGAAGAGCCGATGGCGGCGGCCATTGGAGCCGGTTTGCCCATTACCGATGCCAGTGGTTCGATGGTGGTCGATATTGGTGGTGGTACCACGGAAGTAGCCGTCATTTCGCTGGGCGGGATTGTCTACTCACGCTCCATGCGTGTCGGTGGTGACAAGATGGATGATGCCATCATTAGCCATGTCAGACGCAAATATGCACTCCTTGTTGGGGAGGGCACGGCAGAAAGCATCAAACTCCAGATTGGTTCGGCCTTCCCACTGGAACAGAAGCTGGAGGTTGAGGTCAAGGGTCGTGATCTGGTCAATGGCATGCCGAGGCTGCAGGTCATTTATGATTCAGAAATTCTGGATGCCTTGACAGAACCGATCAACGCTATTGTGGATGCCGTGCGGCTGGCACTGGAAAATACTCCACCTGAGCTGGCGGCTGACATTGTCGACCGTGGTATCGTTCTGACGGGTGGTGGGGCCTTGTTGCGCGGTTTGGACAAATTGCTGTCCAGGGAAACAGGCCTACCTGTCATTATCGCTGAGGGACCGCTGACCTGTGTCGTCATGGGATCCGGACGCGCACTGGAAGAACTTGACACCATGTCCGACATTCTGACTGATCGGTAATCATGCTGGCACTGCTGGCCATTCTCAAACAGTACCGTAATAGTATCGCTGCCTTTCTGCTGTTGTTGACCGCCCTGTTTTTGATGCTTTCTGTTCGTACCGATGCGATCGGGTTTCGTATGGTGCAGGAAGTTCTGCTCGATATTTTCGTACCTCTACAAAAAATAGTGGCCACCCCAATCCGCGTTGGTCAAACGTGGCAACGGCGTTTGCAGGAGTGGCGTGCACTGGATGAAGAAAACCAGCAACTTAAAAAAGAGCTCATCAAACTACGACCACAGCAGGTTTATATTGAGGAATTGTTACAGGAAAATCGCCGTTTGCGCGCTCTGCTGCGTATCAACGTTGGCCCGCTCTACCGTGAGGTGGCTGCTCGTGTCATAGGGGATTCTTCGTCGGCTTTTGCCCGTGTTCTGACGATTGATGCCGGTCAACGGGATGGGGTGCGTCAGCACACGCCGGTGGTCGGTCTGGCCGGATTGGTGGGGCGTGTCGTGCGTGCTGGCGATCGCAATGCTCTCGTGCTGACGTTGCAGGACATCAATTCACGCATTCCGGTTGTTATACAACGATCAAGAATACGAGGTATTGCAACAGGTAATAACAGATCTTATCTGGTGCTTGATTTTATTCCCAAAGATGCTGATATTATCATGGACGATCTGGTGGTTACCTCCGGTACCGGTGGTGTTTTTCCAAAAGGGTTGATTGTCGGGCGTGTGGTGTCCATTTCACCGCAGGGAGATGGATTATTTCAGACCATTCATGTCATGCCATCGGTTGATCTCAGCCGTATCGAGGAGGTGCGGCTGTTGCTGGTGCATCATGAGGCAGCGCAACAATCGTCGTCTGCACTGCAGAAGCCTGCTGGTGATACATGATGTCGTCGACCATGCGCTCCTGGATACCGGCCATCACCATTTTTTTGGCTGTGGTACTGCAGAACGTCGCGTTACCCTGGTATTTCTGGTCGGTATTCCGGCCCGATCTGGTCCTGATCTGTCTGCTATACTGGCGTTTATACCGCCCTGACCTGTGTGGTTCAACACTGGCTTTTGTGTCGGGGATCACCAATGACGTGTTATCGGGCATGTTGCTTGGCATGAGCGCCACGACACAACTGTTGACCATTATGGGGGCCAGCTATTTCGGCACCCGATTGCGTGCTGCAGATTTCCTCTTTCTGCCTCCCTTGCTGGCCCTGTTGACAGGATTGGAGGAGTCTCTACACTGGTTGTTCATGAACCTGTTTCAAACCATGCCGGTCAGGTGGCCTCTTTTTTTAGGCCGTCTGTTGACCACGGCCCTGATCGCACCCGTTATGGTGCGCCTGCTGATTCATCTGCATCGTTTATGGCTGGATGAATGGGCATGATGGACAACCAGCAGGAGCAGTTTCGCATTGATGCACGTCGGCGTCTGTTGATCCTGGGTGGTATCAACGGCCTGTTGTTGGTTGGTCTCGGGTCCAGGCTGTTCTATTTACAGGTCTTGAAGGGTGGTCTTTACCGTGATATGGCCAATGACAACCGTATCAGCCTGCACCCGATTCCTGCACCACGGGGCCGTATTTTTGATCGTTCAGCGATTCCTCTGGTGGAGAACAACCCTGATTATGTCCTGGCGGTCATTCCGGAATTGGTTGGTAATCTGTCCCAGTTACTTTCCAAACTGCAGGGTTATACCAGTTTATCGGACAAGAGCATTGAAGTCATCCTGCGCCAGTCACGGCGACAGCGCACCTTTCTGCCCCTCAAGGTCAAGTCACACCTGACGTGGGAAGAATTGAGCAGTATTGAGGTGCAGTTACCCTTTTTGCCGGGGGTCATCATCCAGGTTCAGTCGCAGCGATCCTATCCACACGGCACGCTGGCAGCCCATCTGCTCGGTTATCTTGGTGAGGTGACCGATATCGACCGTGAGCAGTTTGCCAAGATTCGTTTCCGTTATGGCGATCTGGTAGGTAAAAACGGTATCGAGCGTAGCTACGAGGAGCTGTTGCGTGGTACAGAAGGGGTGCGGGAGCTGGAGATCAACGCTTTTGGCCGTCAGGTGCGTGAACTGCATCAGAACATGGCACAGCCCGGGCAGGATTTGTATCTGACGATTGATCTGGCACTACAGCGCAGTTGTGAAGAACTGTTTCAAGGACATACCGGTGCTGTTGTGGCGCTGGATGTCAATACCGGTGAAGTCTTGGCCATGGTTAGTCACCCAGCCTACGATCCCAATGAGTTTATTCGTGGTTTCTCGGCCAGACAGTGGCATGTGCTGCTCAACAATCCGGGTAGACCCCTGAGCAACAAGGCCATTCAGGGTCAATATCCACCCGGTTCGACTTTCAAGATGGTGGTGGCTCTTGCCGCTCTGCAGGAGGGGCGCGTCACACCTCAGGATCGGGTCTTTTGTCCAGGATTTCTCATGCGCGAATCGCAGCGATTCAACTGCTGGCGTCGTGTTGGTCACGGGTCTGTCAATCTTGAAGAAGCTCTTGAACAGTCCTGCGATGTTTATTTCTATCGTTTGGGTGAGAAACTTGGGATTGATATGATCGAGAAATATGCCCGTTTGTTCGGGTTTGGTGAGAGTACCGGTGTCGGTCTGCATGGTGAACGACATGGTTTGGTTCCCTCACGCGCCTGGAAACGCAAAGTTCGTAAGGAGGATGTCTGGTATCCTGGAGAGAATCTTATTACGGCTATTGGTCAGGGCTATCTGACTGCTACACCGATCCAGTTGGCCTGCATGACCGCCGCCATCGCCAACGGTGGCACCCTGTACCGTCCCTCCATGATACGGCATACCTCCGACCCACCTGTTGTACGGCAGCATCTGCGCATCCGTCGTGAACATATGGCTGTCATCAAACAGGGGATGGAACTGGTCGTCAAGGGTGATCATGGAACGGCTCGTTCCGCCAAGTTGGAAGGAGTCAGCATAGCGGGCAAGACAGGCACTTCGCAGGTCGTACGACAACAGCGCCATGATGACCGGTCAGGTCGTGATGAGCGCAAATTTCGCGATCATGCCCTTTTTGTGGCCTATGCTCCAGCCGATAAACCAGAAATTGCCCTGGCTGTTGTTGTGGAACACGGTGGTCACGGTGGGCAGACAGCGGCGCCGATTGTCGGTAAAATCATCGACCGCTATTTTGAACGACAGCGACTCTAGCCGTACAAGACATCCGGTCATGATATTTAACCACAAACAACCTCTATTGCTGATTTCACCCCATCTGGAGCTGGCTCATCTGACGGAACGGTTTAGCCGTTTTCCATGGGGGCTGCTGATTCTGATCGCCCTGGTCTTCGCCATTGGCATGGTGGTGCTTTATTCAGCGGTAGGTGGTATGGCCAACGGAGCTAACTTTGTCATCCAGCAATCGATCCATTTTGCTGTATCCGTGGTGTTAATGGTGACGATTGCACTGGGAGACTCCAAGCTCTATCGCCGTTATGTCTATTTTGTCTATGGCATGACCTTGCTGTTGTTGTTGCTGGTTATGCTGTCAGGCAGTATTGGTATGGGGGCACGTCGTTGGCTTGACTTGGGAATCCTACGTATCCAGCCATCAGAAATGATGAAACTGGCCCTGATCATGGCCCTGTCCCGTTACTTTCATGACCAAGCCGTAACGCCGGGGTTGCGTTTGGTCGATCTCTCGGTACCAGCCCTGTTGATTATACCGGCCTTTGTTTTGATCATTCGTCAGCCTGATCTGGGCACGGCCATCATGATGGCGACATCAGGATGCGCTGTTATTTTTGTCGCTGGTATTACCTGGAGGATACTGCTGATCTCTGCTGCAGTGGTGGCGGCCTCCATGCCCTTGGTGTGGAACTGGTTGCACGGTTACCAGCGGCAACGGGTCATGACACTGTTTTTTCCTGAGCAGGATCCACTCGGTACAGGCTACCATATCATCCAGTCGAAAATAGCGGTTGGTTCTGGCGGGCTTACTGGTAAGGGTTTCATGGCTGGTAGCCAGAATCACCTGCATTTTTTGCCCGAACGTCACACCGACTTCATTTTTTCCGTTCTGGCTGAAGAATGGGGATTTATCGGGACTTTGGCCCTGATTAGCTTGTATGGATTGATCATACTCTATGGCTTGTTGATCGCCACCATGGCACGTGACCGCTTTGGCATGTTGCTCGCCTCGGGTATCACCGCCCTGTTTGCGTTTCAGGTGGTGGTCAATATTGGCATGGTGGTGGGCTTGTTGCCAGTGGTCGGAATTCCGTTGCCTCTGGTCAGTTATGGTGGCAGTTCCATGTTGACGATCATGGTGAGCATGGGGCTGTTGGCTCATGTTGGGGTTCATTCCAAACAACATGGTTCCTACAACTATCATTAAACGGGAATATGGATCGATGAAACTGACCGAACTGGCGCAGCAGCTTGATCTGCCGCATAGGGGTGCTGATGTCGATATTCACGGTATCGCGCCGCTAGAGAATGCTTCGGCAACGGATCTTTCTTTCGCTGAGGACAGGCGCTGGCTGAAACAACCCTGTCATGCTGCTGCCCTGATCGTGCCCCAATCGCTGGTCGAGCACGCTGTCCATTGGCCTTGTCTGGTGAGCGATCAACCGGCGCTCGATGTAGGTCGTGCTGGGTTGCTGCTGGGATTACGTCCTATGCAGGTAGCAGCCGGTGTCCATCCAACGGCAGTGATCGATGAAACGGCACAGATCGGTGATGGGGTCGCCATCGGACCGCGGGTTGTTATTGGATCGCAAGTCGTGATCGGTGCCGATACCATCATCCATGCTGGGGCCATTGTTCACGAAAGGTGTGAGATTGGTTCCCGTTGTATTATCCACAGCAATGCTGTTATTGGTGCGGATGGCTACGGATTCCAGTTCGTTGCTGGTCAGCACCAACGCATTCCTCATTTTGGCACAGTGGTCATCGGCGATGATGTCGAGGTGGGAGCTGGTACAACGATTGATCGTGGCCGTTTTGGTGCAACAAGGATTGGAACAGGCAGTAAGGTCGACAACCTGGTTCAGATCGGTCACAACGTACAGATTGGTCGCCATGTCCTGATCGTTGCCCAAGTTGGCATTGCCGGGTCGTGTCGTATCGAGGATGGGGCTATTTTAGCTGGTCAGGCCGGTATCGCGCCCCATATGACCGTGGGTAAGGGAAGCCGCGTTGCCGCCTCTACCGGTGTTGCGACAGAAGTGCCGGCTGGTAAGACCTGGTCGGGTTGGTGGGGACAGGAACACCGGCGCAATCTGATCGAAATGAGCGCACTGCGCAAGCTGCCTGAATTCATGAAACGGGTTGAGGCCTTTCTGTCCCGTTGGGACCACCCGTAGCGCAGAACTCCCTCCACATCATGCGGTAGCCTTCTTCCAGGGCACGGGCAAAGTCGGCATGGCGTAGCAGAGGGGATTTTTTTATATCAGCCCGCAGGCAGTGGCGCAGGGTTTCGATCTGATCGGGATGGCTGCCGAGGTCAACGGCTCGCTGAATGTAGTGTTCCATCGAATCGGTCACCAGATGACCATGGCCGATCATGTTGAGATAGCTGGTTGTATGGCGCCCGGCAAAGGTGTGGCCGGTTCGTGTAATGACCGGAACACCCATCCAGAGGGCTTCCAGTGTTGTTACGCCACCTGAGTAGGGCCATGTGTCCAAGGCAATGTCGATTTCACTGTAGGATGTCATCAAGGCGAGATGTTCTAACTCGCCCAACAGCTGTACGCGCTGTGGTGCCACGCCGTACTGCTGCAACAAAGTCAGAAAGTGGTGATGAACCCCAGGATCGGTCAATCGTTTGCTGCGTAATAACAAGCGACTGGTAGGCAGGGCGGTCAGGATGCGACCCCAGGCAGCGATGGTGGCTGGATTCAGTTTGGAGACGTTGTTGTAGCAGCCAAAAGTGATGTAACCGTTACGCCGGTAGGGCAGGGATGAGAAATTGGGCGTATGGTCGGCCAGCTGGTAGGCGACGTAGCTGTGGGGCATGTAAAAGATTTTCTCTGTATACCAATCCTCTTCTCCGGCGTCGGCAACAACATGGAATCGGTCCGCGATGAGCCAGTCCATGGCCCGCATGCCGGTTGTTCCAACCCATCCAGCCCAGGTGACCTGAATTGGCGCTGGTTTACGGGCAAAGACAGACAGTCTGTTATAGGCCGTATAGCCCGACAGATCGACCAGGATATCAATTTGGTCGCTGCGAATCTGTTCTTCAAGCTTGTCGTCCGATAGCCAGGCAACCTGACGCCACAGAGTACTGCTCGC
>JADGCH010000022.1:0-1627 GCA_015229115.1 Magnetococcales bacterium | reverse complement strand
GTTCTTCAAGCTTGTCGTCCGATAGCCAGGCAACCTGACGCCACAGAGTACTGCTCGCCCTGATTTGTTCCGTCCAGTGGTCTTCGTGAATATGGTTGAAGTAGCAGACCGCTGCTATTTGTTCCGGATCGTGGTGCTGGATGGCTGGTGTAACCAGGAATGCAACCGGATGATGACGAAAATCGCCAGACAGATAGCCGATGCGTAGTGGACGATCGGGAGAACGGTCATGATCATGGCTTGGGGTGGGTGACCATGAGGAGCCTGTCATCTGGTCAATGGCTACGGCAACCTGTTTGATCGTTGGAGCGTCGGCCTTATCCGCATATTGCAGGGCCACCAACTGATGGGTCAATACAGCGGCTCTATTGGCCGGACTCTGTTGCTGTGCCTGATTAAACAGCGCTAGCGCCTCTTCGGCCTGACCACTGTGGAGATGCAGTGACCCTAGTTGCAGCAACAGGTCGATGGACTGGGGGAAAAGTGTCAACCCCTGATTCAGGATGGCCCTGGCTTCGTTGCTGCGTAGCAGATCTTCCAGCGTCATGGCCAAATTCTTGAACGGATCGACGAATGAGTGCAGCTCAATGGCGGAGCGAAAACAATCGACCGCTGCTTCGAAACGGCTGATGCGTCGCAGGGTGACTCCCATGTTGTTCCACAGGGCGGCAGCTTCTGCCGGATTGGCGCTATAATCGAGTGACAGCACCTGTTGAAACGTGGCAATGGCTTCTTCATTGCGGTGTTGACTCATGAACATCATCGCCATATTCTTGAGCAGATCCGGGTGATCGGGCTCGATCTGCAGCGCCATCCGAAAGGCTGCTTCAGCCTTGTCAAGGGCACCGGCGCGCAGATAAGAGACACCCTCGTTGATGCGATGAACGACCGATTTGGGGCTCTGACGGGCCGCTTCGGCAAATTTTCTGGCAGATTCCAGATAGTTTCCGTCTGCTACCAATCGACCTGCCTCAGCCAATAGCCGGCCATAGTGGCTGACAGGAGGATGACGGGGTGGCAGAGGGCCCTTACGATGCGAGCGGGACATACAATTTCCTAGCGTTTCCTAGCGTTGAATGTTGTGGCGACGGGACTCCATTTCACCTATACTACAACAACGATCAGCTAACCTTCCATAACAAATGTTTCTGGTCATCTGAATTGGAGTACTTGACAAAATGGCTTTTTCCCGGCAATGGAACCGTCGTTATATCGAAAATACTCATAGGAGCGTTTGGCCCTGGTCTGATCTGGTTTCCTGTGTCATGCGCCATTCGCCCCAGATTGCAACCGGCGGAAAAGAGCTGCGTGTCCTCGAAATAGGGTGTGGAGCAGGGGCCAATGTACCGTTTTTCGAGCATTTTTCTGTCGATTATTACGGGGTCGATGGCAGTGAGGCTGTTGTCGAACAGCTCCGATCCCGGTTTCCTGCCTGGCAGGACCGTTTTGCTGCTGCTGATTTTACCGCCACCATTCCGTTCGCGGGACCTTTTGACATGATCGTTGATCGCAGCTCGATGACCCATAACAGTGAGCAGGATATTCGCCATGGTTTGACACTGATGCACCATCAGATGAAAACGGGCGGTGTCTACTATGGTATCAACTGGTTTTCTACCCAGTACAG
>JADGCH010000021.1 GCA_015229115.1 Magnetococcales bacterium | reverse complement strand
TTGAGGCCAGCGTGTCTCTGTGGCGGCTTTTTTCATTCATTCTGAGACAGGCTCTGTACTCCCCAACAATCATCCGAAAACCAGCGTCCCTGACGCACAACCGCTCCAACTTCCGGCTGGACGTGTAACCGTGACTGTATCCGTAAATCAACACCGACAACATCATCTGGGGAGATAACGCCGGCGCGCCCACCCCACCAATCCGGTAACGCCTCTCAAACTGCTTCAGGTCCATCCCTTCCACAACATCAAGAATCAGATGAGCTATGTCATCATCCGGAACCCAGTCCATCATGTCCACAGGTAGCAGGTGCATCTGCTTCCGATCAGGCTTGCGAAAAAATCCCGCCATCTTCTCCCCCAAAACAGGTAGTCAACGACCGCCATTTTATCACATCACGGGCTCGTTGTCCCCATTCTGCGACAGGCTCTAGAGTTGCGGCTATTCTTCTTCATTCGATCTGACAATTCCTTATACTTTGCCATCAGATCCGCATTTTCCAACGCCAGATTCGTGTTCTTCACCATCAAACTACTCACTTCATCAGCAAGAGACACTATGAGAGTATCTTTCTGGTCATTACTGAGAGTGCGAAGTTCAGGTAGTGTATTCATAGCCAAAACATACTACAACAAATAGTCACAATCAACGGTCTGATCTCGATCAGCTCAAATCAGGCTGAACAGTTACGATAGAGTTTTGCCAACGGCATTACATTCAAAAATTGTCTCTGTTTGGTTCGACTATGAATGGTACAGACCGTCCAGATAGTGATATAGACCTATTGGTAGAGTTTGCACCAGGGCGCACTCCCGATTTCATTACTTTGGCGGATATGGAAGAGGAGTTGTTTCAATTATTACACGGCCGCAAAGTGGATTTACGCACCCCTAAGGATATTAGCCGTTATTTTAGAGATCAGGTCATGGCATCAGCACAGGTACACTATGCAGTATAATGATCGTACCCGTTTACAACATATGCTAGACGCATCTGTTGAAGCGATTCAATTTATGGGAGACAATCCGTAGATGACGTAGAATCAAATCGTGTACTACTGGAAAAGCATCATTGCCATGCGCAACCGCCTAATCCACGATTATGCTGATGTTAACCCGGAAATTGTTTGGAAAACCGTCGCGACCAAATTACCGGTACTCGTGTGTCAGCTACGTGAACTGCTTGTTTGTGCTACCAATATTTTAGAGTAAGATTCATGAACTTGGGCTTCCATTTGTGGGAGAGGGCAGGGTGAGGGGTATCCCGAAGGGGCCTGCTGCTCTATGTCTGCAACGTCGCTGCTGTTGGTGCTAGTAGTATTACAACTACATTATTGTCTTACATGTATCTTTATATTAGTAGTATTATAACTACATTATTTATTCTGCAAGTATTTTTTTATTTGTATTATTTTTTTACTTGTATTATTTTTTATCTATGTCATGCTACGTCATGTTCTGGAACATGGTTTCTCGTCATTGTCGCGCAGGCGTAAATCGAGGTAGACATGAGGTTAAAAAACAAACATCATCATTTAATTCGTAGCAGACCCTTGTCTTACGTTGTTTTGTTTGTTTCGATTATTATCACTATATTGGCATGGTATACCTCCAGAAATTTTGTTCAGCAACGTGCTCACGACCGGTTTGTTTTCCAAAGCAAGGACATCATCCAGGCGATTCAGAAGCGCATGCTGGGCTACGAACAGCTGCTGCGTGATGGCGTCGGACTGTTCGCTGCTGTCAAGTGGGTAGAGCGGGATGAATGGCAGCGTTATATCAGCAACGCCGCCATTGGCAGCTATTTTCCCGGTGTGCAAGGAGTTGGGTTCAGTCAGGTTATTGCTCCCGAGGAGAAGCAGGCCCATATACAACGCATCCGTGACGAGGGTTTTACCAACTATACCATCCGTCCAGAGGGCGATCGATCCCTTTATACTTCCATTGTCTATCTCGAACCCTTTTCAGGGCGCAACCTGCGAGCTTTTGGTTACGATATGTATTTCGAGCCAGTACGTCGTGCTGCCATGGATAGGGCAGCCGACAGCGGAAAGCCAGCTGTTTCGGGTATGGTGACCCTGGTGCAGGAGACCAACCAGGATGTGCAGCGTGGTTTCTTGATGTATCTGCCGGTTTACCGACATCAGGCTGTGACTGAAACGGTGGCACAGAGACGGGCAAACTTGCTCGGATTTGTTTACAGTCCGTTTCGCGTTAAGGACTTGATGCAGGGTATCCTGGGTCATGGTGTGGCAGAGGTTGGCTTTTCTCTGTTTGATGGTCAATCTCTTTCCGATGACAGGCGATTGCTTGTTTATGATCCAAATATTCAACCACATCTGCATGATTCTCATCATTTTTATCAAACAACTGTCCTACCTGTAGGAGGACATGAATGGACGCTGGAACTATACAGCGAACCCGATTTCATTGCTTCGTCTGAGGAGAATCAACCGCTGTTCGTGGCGATAGGGGGTGGGATCATTGATCTGTTGTTGTTTATCGTCATTGCGTCGCTGTCGCGCCAGGAGCAGCGGGTTCGTGCCATCGCCGAGACCAGGACCCTGCAACTGCAGCACATGAACCAATCGTTGTACAGTGCCAAACAGGCTGCTGATGCTGCTAATCAATATAAGTCAATGTTTCTAGCCAATATGAGCCATGAAATACGCACACCAATGCACGCCATTATTGGTTTGACCGATTTGGCCTTACAACGCGACTTGTCGCAACATGTACGCGACTATCTCACTAAAGTAGCCAGTGCATCCCGGTCGCTATTGCGCATTATTAACGATATCCTCGATTTCTCGAAAATTGAAGCAGGCAAGCTGGAATTGGAGCGGACCGAGTTTTTCCTGATTGATGTCTTTGACCGTCTGGCTATTGTGTGCGGTCCCAGGGTTGCTGATCGACAGGTTGAACTGATTTTCCACTTTTCCGAAACATGTTTCTATGAGCTTCATGGAGATGTTGTACGCCTTGAACAGGTGCTGCTGAATCTGATCAGTAATGCCCTAAAGTTTACGGAAGAAGGGGAGGTTGAGGTACAAGTCAAGACCCTCAGTGAGGAATCTGACCAAATCACGCTGCAATTCTCAGTACGAGATACCGGTATTGGCATGACCGAGGCCCAGGTCAATAAATTGTTTAATCCGTTTTCCCAGGCGGATAGTTCCACTACGCGCCATTACGGTGGTACCGGTCTGGGACTATCGATCAGCCAGAGACTGGTGGCTTTAATGGGAGGGGAAATCTGGATCACCAGTGAACCCGGACGGGGCAGCACTTTTTATTTTAGCGTTGCCATGCATTGTCAACAGAAGAAAGCCATTCAGGATATGCTCCTTCCTGAGGATATCGAGTGGCTGCATGCGCTGGTTGTTGATGATAATTTAGCCTCTCGTCAGGCTCTGGTTAGCACATTGACTGCTTTTCACCTAACGGTTACGTTGGCCAGCTCTGGTATGAAAGCTTTGGCAGCCATTTCACAGGCCTATGTTGAAGGGAAACCGGTTCAGCTGATCATAACTGATGCAATGATGCCTGATATGAGCGGAATTGAGATCATTAATAGGATGATGCAGATTATACCGCCATCCTGTCCTGCTCCGAAAGTTATTTTACTCACCACCATAAAGCAGCAGTATGACGAGACTCAAAGATGTGGTGATGCCGTGGGCGTCAACGCTTATCTGACCAAGCCAATCAGCTGTTCACAGTTGTTTGATACCATCATGAATGTATTCGGCAGGAGCATTGTCAAAACGTATCGACCAAGTAGGGATGTAATTGATTCACAGCAAATTATTGCCTGTATTGGTGGTGCATGCGTGTTGCTGGTCGAAGACAATATCATCAACCAGCAAATTGCCAGGGAGGTGCTGGCCAGCGTCAAACTGGTGGTAGAATGTGCTGAGAACGGTGCTGAGGCTCTGCGTAAGTTAGAGTCATTTTCATATGATTTGGTGTTGATGGATCTGCAAATGCCTATTATGGATGGTTTGACAGCAACCAGGCAGATTCGTAGTCAGTCACGCTGGGCTGATCTGCCCATTGTCGCCATGACGGCTAACGCCATGGCCAGTGATCGGGAGCAGTGTTTAGCAGCAGGTATGAATGATCATATTGGCAAACCTCTGTTTAGAAAAGAATTATTTGCTGCATTAATCAAATGGATTAAACCCGGAAATCGACCACTTCCTGACGAGCAGGCTGTTATGTCGTCAGAGACCGGTCCGGCTGTCAAACCAGCCTCATTTGATGTACCTGATCTGCTACCAGGGATTGATATTGCTGCGATTTTGCGGCGCATTAATGACAATCATGTTCTGTTACATACTCTGTTGGAGGAGTTTCATCATGGTTTTTGTGATGTTGTAGGACAGATTCGGGTCTTTCTGGCAGGCAAGCGGCAGCACGATATTCAGTCGGCTGCTCAACTGGTGCATAAGCTGAAAGGTATTGCCGGTAATATTGAAGCAGTAGAAGTGTTCCATATCACAAAGAAATTTGAGAAAGCTATCCTTGAAAACGATCGTGAAACTTGGTCGGCCTCTTTGGACAATCTCGATCAGGCAATGACGCGAGTATTGGCTGGTATTCAGATGATGCTGGATAACATGGCTGATGAGGAAGTGGCGTTGCCATCGGAAGCGGCTATTGTGGCACCGATGGACCGGGATCAGTTACGGGAGATTCTCAGGGAATTGGATAGGCTCATCAGTCAGTGTAGCGCCAAAGCACCGGGTCAATGCACAATACTCTGTAGCACGATTGCGTCGGTAGTTGAAGCCAGACCTTTGCTGCATGAGCTGACTGAAAAGCTCGGAAATTTTGATTTTGATGGGGCACAGACAACCTTGCTGGAGCTGGGAAACTTGCTTGAGATCAGTTGGCATTAAGGTGTTGGTGACCTTGCTCAGTCATCATCAGAAATACGTCTGTTGATTCAAGATCAGGGGGTAGGATTTGACCAGATCAGCTATCGAGGGATAGGCAATCAGGTGCAGGCTGTTATCAACATCCATTCCCCAATGTCCTGAGCTTTTCAGGGACTGTAACTCCTTCTTCCGATCCTTCTGCGGTTAAATTATCATGAATAAAATATTGATCTATCTTAAAGATATGACCATAACCAAGCGTATGACATTATTTTCTATCGCTACTATGATCGCAATGCTTATCATTGGTCTAGCTGTTTTTCCACAGTTGACTCGATTGACAGAGATTCATCGCTATTCTGATCAATATAACCAAGCCACACTGCATAATATCAAGGAGATGCAGTACAGTGTTGCCCGAATGCTTCATATGTTGAATGAGATGATCCATACTGCTGGTACAAGAGAGCAAGAAATTCTCGTTCAGAAACTGGCATTTTATGATGCAAAAATTTTTCATGGTATTAGTCAATTAAAGACAGACTACTTTAGCGATCAGCAACATGTCATCAGTATCGACAGACTCTACAGAAATTTCATGGCCTACCGCGAAAAGACACTGGAATACATAAGATCTGGTGACCATGAACAGGCTTGGCAGAGGATGGTCGATGGTCATAGGGATAACCCAACGGCAATGTTGATGACACAATTGGACCAGATGAGCGATCTTTCTTCTGAAAAGGCCCAAAGCATCAGCCAGGAGGCCTTGCAGATCTACCATGATGTCCAGAAGCTGCTTGTTGATATCATTGGCACAACCTTGTTTTTGTTATTGCTGGGGTCATTGATCTTGACCCATTCGATCATAACCCCCATCAGGCGGTTGCAGCAGTGTATGGTTGAGTTGTCGGCAGGGGTACTCGACAAGGTTATTCCTTATCAGGAGCAGAAAAACGAAATAGGTGAGATCAGTAGGGGAGTAACCCTGCTACAGTCGACCTATCGTCAGATGGAGTCACAACGATCGATTGCCGCAAATATTGCGACCTTGTCGGTTGAGTTGAAACAAGCCCTGACTTTTGTCGAATTCACTGAAAAACTGCTTTCGGGTATCGCTCCACTGCTTGGAATGGTGCATGGGGTGCTGTTTCTGGTTGAAGAAGATCAGCAGCAACTGCGCTGGATCGGTGGTTATGGAGGCGCGTATCCACCTTCTCCTTCGCAACGGATGCAGATGAGTCATGGACTGGTTGGCCAATGTGTACAGAGCAAGAATCCGATAACGATTGCCGATCCCCCTGAAGATTATATCCGCATCAGCTCTGGTTTGGGTGAATCCAAGGTCAGGATGATCCTGCTGCAACCGGTGATGTTGGCAGGTCAGGTGGTGGGTATCATTGAATTGGCAGCATTCAAGCCATTTAATGACGATCAACAGACCTTTTTTGAAGGTTTGATGCCGATTGTGGCCATGGGTTTGAGAAGTATGGAACACAAGACACAAACCCAGCTTCTGTTGGAGTCGACCCAGATGCAGGCTACTGTGCTGAAAGAGCAGACGATGCAGCTGGAAACGCAGCATGCACGACTGGAGGCTACTGAGGCATGGTATCACAGCATTATTGAGTCGGCACCGGATGGCATTCTGATTGTTGATCAGCATGGAACCATCGTCTTGACCAATGCCGAGGTTGATCGTCTGTTTGGTTATAATACGGGAGAACTGGTAGGCCAACCAGTTGAAATACTCGTTCCGGTGGCTTTGCGTGACCGGCACGTTGCCTTGCGTAATGATTATCTCCATAGTCCGGCACGGGGTCGTAGGTCGACCCATATCACCGGTGTACGTAAGGACGGGTCAGAGCTTTCAGTCGAACTGGGGTTGTCCCTATTACCGGTGATGGATGAACGTGGTCAGTGCGTCTGTACCACATTGCGCGATACTACCGAGCGCAAGCAATATGAGAAGAGGATTTTATTCAAACGCTATGTGGTAGAGAATTCTGGTCCGATGTTTTGGATTGATCCTGCCACAGGTCAGATAACCTATGCCAATAAGGCTGGTCTTGCACATATCGGGTACAGTGCCGATGAATTTATTGGCATGTCGGTGGCGCAGTTTGATAGCCGTTTCGCTCCAGCGGAAATTTTGGCGTTGCTCGATAGCCAGCGTGCTAACAGCAATCGTACCTATATTGAGAGTCGTCATCAGCGCAAGGATGGCTGTTGGGTTGACGTAGCGATGACAGTCGTTCTGGCAGAAGACGAAGAATATAAACTGCTAATTGTAACAATCCATGATATTACCGACCAGAAAAAGGCCAATCAGGTTATTCACCATCAACGTGCCACCATGAAGGCTTTGATTGATGCCATTCCAGATCTGATTTTCTATAAAGATCCACAAGGTGGATATCTGGGTTGCAACAGTGCCTTTGCTGAACTGGTAGGGCAGCCTCCTGATGCAATTATCAACAAAACGGATCATCAGCTCTTTGCTTCATCCAGGGCGAATATCTTTAATCAGCAAGATCAACACATGCTGGCTGTGCTGGAACCAATTTCCTATGAAGAGTGGGTCGACTATCCGGATGGCCGGCGTATCCTGCTGGATGTTTTGAAATCACCTTTTTGGGATGAACAAGGACAGCTGGTTGGTATTTTAGGTGTCAGCCGTGATATTACGGAACGAAGGGCTGCCGAAGATTCGGTGCGTGCTGCCAAAGAGATGGCTGAAGAAGCTACCAGGATGAAATCGGATTTTCTGGCTAATATGAGTCATGAAATCCGTACACCGATGAATGCTATTATTGGTATGAGTTATCTCGCTATGCAGACAGAGATGACGGTCAAACAGCAGGATTATCTGAATAAAATTTATCTCTCCGCCAATAACCTGCTCGGTATCATCAATGATATTCTCGATTTTTCCAAAATAGAGGCGGGCAAACTGGAGATGGAACAGATTGCCTTTAAACTGGATGATGTTCTGGATAATTTGACCAATATGGTCAATATGAAGGCTGAAGAAAAAAACTTGGAGCTGTTGCTGTCACGTCCTGAAGATGTTCCCAATGATTTGATCGGTGATCCACTACGTTTGAGTCAGATTCTCATCAATCTGACCAATAATGCAGTTAAATTTACTGGGGAAGGGGAAATAACTATTGGCGTAGCCCGAATCTGTCAGCAACAGGATAGGGTTCAATTGCAATTTACGGTTCGGGATAGTGGCATTGGCATGACCAAGGAGCAGGTAGATAAGTTATTTATAGCTTTCAGTCAGGCAGATAGCTCCATGACACGCAAATATGGAGGGACTGGTCTGGGATTATCCATCTGTAAGCATTTGGTAGAAATGATGAATGGCACTATTGAAGTGAGCAGCGTGCCTCATATTGGGAGTCAATTTACCTTTACCGTCTGGTTGGGTTTCCGGAATATTGCTACAGCAACGCAGATCCCGTTGGTTGCTGATTGGTTAGGTATGCGCGTGCTGGTTGTCGATGATCATGCCCAATCACGACAAATTCTTACCGAAACACTGACAGCACTTGGTTTCGATAGCCAAAGTGTCAGTTCAGGGGCTCTGGCGCTCGCAGAATTAGAACGAGCCGCCATGGAAGAGGCTGCTAAACCGTATCAGCTGGTCTTGATGGATTGGAAGATGCCCAACATGGATGGTATCGCAACAACAAGATTGATCCGGACCAGCAAAATTCTGCCGTTTTCGCCGCGTATTATCATGATTAGTGCTTATGGGCGACAGCAGATGATGCAACAGGAGCACCCATGGATGATCGATGGTTTCCTGCTGAAACCAACCACGCCATCGTTATTATGGCATACGATTCAGAACGTTTTTCAACAACAGCAAAGCGGTCAGACGCAGACCAACCAGCAGTATAAATTCAGCAGAGAGGCCGCCAGGATTTTTCTTGGAGCCAGGATTTTATTGGTAGAGGATAACAACATCAATCAACAGCTGGCTGTTGAGCTACTTGAGAGCCATGGCATGGTGGTAACATTGGCCAACACCGGTAAAGAAGCCGTAGCAATGGTTGGCAGAAAGGATTTTGACCTTGTCTTGATGGACATTCAGATGCCAGTCATGGATGGATTCCAGGCAACAGCACTGATTCGACAGGATAGCCGATTTCAAGACCTGCCCATATTGGCTATGACGGCTCATGCGATGGCTGGTGACAGGGATAAGTCATTGGCAGCTGGCATGAATGATCATATTACTAAACCGATTGATCCCGAACAGCTCTTTGAGACATTAGCTAAGTGGCTTTCCGGTCGGAAACAGGGTGAAACAGGGGTAGTTGCTCAGCAGGTTATTGTTAACCAGGATGGCACAGAGCTTCTACCAGCCAGTTTACCCGGTATTGATTTACAGCGAGGTCTTGCAAGCGCCAGTAACAATTCCAGACTGCTCCTTAAATTGTTAAGGGAATTTCGTCGTGATTACCTGAATGTGATGGATACGATTCGTTCAGAGCTGGACCAGGGACGACAGCAAGAAGTATTGCGTCTGGTTCACACGATCAAAGGGATAGCGGGTTCTCTCGGAGCTGCGGAATTATATGAAACATCACGTGACTTTGAAACATTGCTCAAACAAAAACAATTCTCAAGCAATGACCAGCAGCTTTTGTTTTTATTGGAGACCGCATTCATGACAGTCTTGCAAAGTATCTCCATTTTACCCGTGACGGATATTCAGGAGACAATCCCCATTACGACTCAGGATACTGATCCAGTCATTCATAAAACAATACTGATGGCGCTATGTTCCGATTTAGTGCAACTGCTAACAGATGGACTTTTTGATGCTGTTGATAAAATAGATGAAATTGATGCACAGTTAGGCAATGCTGGGCAAAAACTGGTACTGCGGAATATAAAGGCTCAAGTCGAGAATTATGAATTTGAACAGGCACTACAATCAGCGCTGCAATTTTCATCCTATCTGACCCAGTCTGGCCCTATTTCTGAGTAATCTGAGGGAATTGATTCATGAAGAAAAGACCAACAATCCTTATTGTCGATGACGAACGATTTAATCTGAATGTTCTACTGGATTTGTTGAAACCGGATTATTCCATTATGGTTGCAACTAATGGTGAAATGGCTTTGCAACGGATTCACTCCGCAACACAACCGGATCTGATTCTACTGGATATTATGATGCCAGATATGGATGGTTATGAGGTATGTCGTCAAATTAAATCTAGTGAAAAAACGCGTGATATTCCTGTTATCTTCATTACGGCCATGGGAGATATCGAATCAGAGATGAAGGGGTTGGAGATCGGGGCTGTTGATTATATTACCAAACCGATTTCCCCACCAATCGTCAGAGCACGTGTCAAGACCCATCTTAATCTCAGAACAGCATTTCAGCAACTGGAACAACAGAATCTTGAGCTGATCGAAGCGGAAAAACTGAAACAGGATGTCGATTTAATGGTCCGCCATGATATGAAATCACCGTTAAATGGTGTGATCGGTTTCTCAGAATTGATATTGTCAGATGCAGAACTTCCTGTTGGTTATAGAAAAAATCTGGAGATTATACGTAATTGCGGTATGAAAGTGCTCCATATGATCAATCTGTCCTTGGGTTTATATCGTATGGAGCGGGGAATCTATCAGTTGGATGCCAAAAATATTGATCTGATGCCACTGATTCGTGATGTTCATACGGATTCGATGACATGGTTGCGTGGCCATCGTTTAACGGTAAAAATCACGATGAATGGTCAACCCTCACAGGGCAATGATCCATTTTTTGTGTTGGGAGAAGAGATGCTATGCTATTCAATGCTGGCTAATCTGATCAAAAATGCCATTGAGGCTTCGCCAGAAGGGGAGAGTATCAATATTTCCCTGGATTCCATTGGTGTGGTGGCTAAAGTGGCTATCCATAACCAGGGGGCTGTACCCAAAGAAATCCGACCAATATTTTTCGACAAGTATGCCACATCTGGTAAGAAATCAGGTACCGGGTTAGGCACCTATTCAGCCAGGTTAATAGCCCAGACTCTTGGAGGAAGCATCGGTATGAGCTCCTGCGAACAGGCAGGGACTGAAATTATAGTCACTTTACCGAAAGGAGATATGCCCAATGATTTCAAGCTGGTGCAATCTGTTGAGACTGGGTCGAATCAAGAAACCGATGGCACTCTTTCCGAATACATGCTGGTTTTACGGCAGTCCCTGGAGATGCAGGATGGCCAAAGGGCTGGTAGTGCCATCGACTGGCTGCAGCGGACAACTGCTGATATGGGATTGGTACGTATGACAAACCAGTTCATACGGCTTATGGGTACCGTGGAAGTTGAAGACTGGCAGGAGGCCCTGCAGATCCATCATCTGCTAGAACAAAAATTAATTCATCCATGAATATGTAGGATATCATAACTTGCTGACACATTTCCTGAATTTTCATGGTTGCCAACTCTGTGCATGCTCTGGCCAGAATATCCGTGGAGAAACCATTGTGATGGAAGATCAAGACAACAAGTCAACGATCTTGTCCTACGCGATACGCGACATGATCGCCAAAGCTGTGAAATCCATCCGGAAGAAATACCAGCACAAGGAACTGGTTTTTTCAAGTGAGGTAGCCGATGATGTCCCGGAAATGGTCGATGGTGATTCTGGCTATACCCGACAACTGCTGACCCGGATACTCGACAATGCCTTCAAGTTTACGAAAGGGATCAGCCTAAATTCGGCAGTTGCCAAACCGGCGTCAGGCTGGCCGATCTGCAGGCCAACCGTAGCTGGCTGAGCTGGAGCGGGTGATGGGGAATCAGGTTGCACGAAATCTTCAGGGCATGGTACGATCACGGGTATTTATCATCCTCGAACAAACCGTCCGCCATCTGTGAGGTGCTATGGAAATATCTATTCAAGTAGATAATTATTTCTACGAAGAAGCCAAGAATAACGCTCACTCCGAACGTCGTACTGTTGCCGAGCAAGTGGGTTTCTGGGCTAAAATCGGAAAAACGGCGCTAGACAATCCTGACCTTCCCATCCATTTTATTCATGACTTGTTGCTGGCCCAGGAGGAAGGGGTAGAATACGCGACCCCGTTTATCCCGGAAGGACCTCATGATTGAAGTTGTGCAGACGGGGAATTTTCGTCGTGCCTACAAACGGTTGCAGGTCAACCAGAAAAGCGCTGTAGACAAGGCAGTTATGGCTATTGTCGCTGACCCCCTCCTTGGTGAAGCCAAAAAAGGTGACTTGGCTGGTGTTTATGTCTATAAATTCTACTGTCTTGATGTGCTGCTCTTGCTGGCTTATCAGTACAATCCGGCAACACGCCTTTTACTGCTGGTAGGCACCCATGAAAACTTTTACCGAGAATTAAAACGCTGAGACACTATGGAAAAATACTCCCCAGCACGCTCTCCCTCGTTGCACCGGTAGCCTGTGGCAGTGAGGAAGGTAGCCCTCGCAGGGTGCGTACCGCAAACCAGGCAAAGGCCTGGGCCTCCAGGGCGTGGGGATTGACGCCATAGTCGCTGCTGGGTTGGATGCGGCTTTTTGGCAGGGCCTGCTGGAGACGGCGGACCAGCTCCGGGTTGGCACTGCCGCCGCCACAGAGAATGAGCTGTTGCGGGGCAGGGGGCAGCAGTTGCCGGCAACTGTCGGCGATGCTGTCGACTGTTAACTGGGTCAGGGTGGCCAGACCGTCATCGCTGACAGCCGTGGGAAACCGTTCGAGAAACTGCTGCAGGTAACTGGCTCCGAACAACTCCCGTCCGGTCGATTTTGGGAATGGCTGACGGAAGTAGGGGTGACTCTTGAGCCATGCCAAGGCCTCGGGGATGACCTTCCCCCGTGCCGTGTGCAAACCATCATGATCGTAATGACCATAACCCAGCCGGGTTGATAACAGATCGATGAGCGTATTGGCCGGACCAGTATCTCCGGCTTGCAGGGGCGCATCCGGATCGGCAGGCAGGGCGGTGATGTTGGTGATACCACCCAGATTGACCACAGCGCTGCTGTGGCCGTTCTGTTGAAACAGGGTGCGGTGGAATCGTGGCGTCAGCGGTGCGCCACCTCCGCCATAGGCCATGTCAGTGGGTCGAAAATTGGCCACCGTGACGATGCCAGTGCGGGCGCGGATGACAAAACCACTGCCGATCTGCAGCGTAAAGAGGGGAGGACGATGGCGGATGGTCTGGCCATGGCTGCCAATAACGCTGATCTGCTCCGGAGTCAATCCAGCCTTTGCCATAACAGCCAGGGCGGCCTCGGCAAACTGCTCGCCCAGCTGCTGGTCCAGTGCACCCATGCGGTCAATTTCGCCGTCCCCTTGCCACGAGCCGGGTTGTGGTTCGTAAAGATCAAGAATCTGCTGACGCAGCTCGGCAGGGTAGGGCTGTTCCAGTGCCGCCAGCTGTTGCGGTGCAGTCACACCATCGGTACGCACCACTACGGCGTCGATGGCATCGGCAGAAGTACCGGACATCAGTCCAACGGCGATCACAGAATCTGACACGAAATATCCTCCCAATATCCTCTCATGAGTGGCATTGGTTCCCTGCGGCGTCTATGGTACCATCAAAAACTACATTTTGAAATCTGATTGGAATCTGGAGCAGCAGGAGTCGATCCAATGATGAAACCCGTATCGGAACAGATGCAGATCATCCGTCGTGGTGCCGCCAAAATTGTTTCCGAGGATGAACTGGAGCAAAAGCTGCGCCGTTCGTATCAATCCGGGCAGCCGTTGCGCATCAAGGCTGGCTTTGATCCAACAGCACCCGATCTGCACCTGGGGCACACCGTTCTGCTTCAGAAATTGCGTCAGTTCCAGCTGCTGGGCCATCAGATCTATTTTCTCATCGGCGATTTTACCGGATTGATCGGTGATCCCACCGGCAAGAACGAAACCCGCAAGCCCTTGACGGTTGAACAGGTAGCCGCCAATGCGGCCACTTATCAGCAGCAGGTGTTCCGTGTTCTCGATCCGGCCACCACGGAGGTGGTTTTCAACAGCAGCTGGATGAACCGCTTCTCGGCGGTCGACCTGATACAGCTGGCCGCCAAACACACCGTGGCCCGTATGATGGAACGTGATGACTTTTCCAAGCGTTATCACGAAGGACGACCGATTGCCATTCACGAGTTTCTCTATCCGCTGATTCAGGGTTACGACTCGGTCTTTCTCAAGGCCGATGTCGAGTTGGGAGGCACGGATCAGACCTTTAACCTGTTGATTGGGCGTGAGATGCAGCGTGAATATGGTCAGGAGCCGCAGTGCGTTCTGACCATGCCTATTCTGGAGGGAACCGATGGCGTACAGAAAATGTCCAAGTCACTCAAGAATTATATTGGCATCCAGGAAGCGCCCAGTGAAATCTTTGGCAAGGCCATGTCGATCAGCGATGCCCTGATGTGGCGCTTTTATGAGCTGCTGTCAAACCGTTCCAGCGAAGAACTGATGGCCGTGCGCGCCGATGTTGCCGGAGGAAGGCAGCATCCGATGCAGGTCAAGAAACAGCTGGCTTGGGAGCTGGTGGCCCGTTTCCATGACGATCAACAGGCCACGGCAGCCCAGCAGCAGTTCGAGGCGTTGTTTGAAAACCGCACCACGCCGGAAGATATTCCCGAGGTAATCCTTACGGTGACGGATGGCGACTCAGTTGGCTTGGCATCAGCCTTGCGCCAGGTGGGTATTGCTTCTTCCAACAGCGATGGCATGCGTCTGATTCGTCAGGGCGCCATTATGCTGGATCAGGTTAAAGTCAGCGATGAGCGGCTGCTGCTGCCTGTTGGAGGACGCTATCTGGTGCAGAGCGGACGCAGGCGGTTTAGCTACCTTAAAGTCGTTAGCGGCCAAGTCGTTGATGGATAGTTCCTTGACAAAAGGGTCCTGATAGCTCATTGTGGCGAATTGTGTGTGTTTGTGACGGGGCGTGGCGCAGACTGGTAGCGCACTAGCATGGGGTGCTAGTGGTCGGAGGTTCAAATCCTCTCGTCCCGACCATGATTTCTTCTCCTCATCCACTTGACAGGCTGTCAATCGTTGCTACTTTGTCCCGTTGTAGGGGACCATTGAGTTCGCCATTGAGTTCGCCATTGAGTTCGATTTCACGAAAACCAGGGGTCAAAAAGTACCATGTCGACCAATATGCCCATTGCTTTGAACCGCAGCTATGAACTGGATACAGTCAGTCATGATGCAGAGTTCCGCAAGTTTCTGCATCGGGCTTATCACGCACCGCTACTGACAGCAGAGGAGGAAGTTGATCTCTCCAACCGGTTGCGCCAGGAGCAGGATTTGCAGGCAGCCCACGAGCTGGTTTTTTCCCACCTGCGTCTGGTCATTAAAATCGCCCGTGAATATCTCGGTTATCGCCTGCCTTTGCCCGATCTGGTCCAGGAGGGCACGCTGGGGCTGATGCACGCTGTCAAGCTGTTCGAACCGGAACGGGGGGTGCGGTTGGCTACCTATGCGGTGTGGTGGATTCGGGCTTCGATCCATGACTTTGTGCTGCGTTCCTGGAGTATCGTCAAGATTGCGACCACCCAGTTGAAACGGCAGCTGTTCTTCAAGCTGCGTCAGATGAAAGAGAGCGCCTTTCCCATGACAGCCGATGAGGCCGAGCTGCTGGCCAAGAAATTTGGCACCACCAGCAGTGTCATCCTGGAGATGGATGGCCGCATGGTTGGCAGCGATAGTTCCCTCAACCATGCCGTGTTTGACGACAGCGGTGAAATGCTCGACATGATCGCTGACGAGCGTCCCAATCAGGAAGTGCAGATCCTGGAACGCGAAAAGACCGAAGTACTCAACGGCACACTGCATCAGGCCCTGCAACACCTCGACCCACGTGAACGGATGATCGTACAGGAACGCTTCGTGTCCGGTTCTCCCAAGACTCTGGAAGCCATCGGTCAGACCCTGTCGGTGAGCCGCGAACGGGTGCGCCAGCTGGAACAGCGAGCCCTGGAAAAGTTGCGTGTTTTCCTGATGAATTCGCCGGCAGCGCGGGATATCATCGTTCCTGCCTGAGGGGACTCTTCTCAGATCAGGTCTGATAGGGGAGATGGTTTGCGTAGCAGCTGTTCCTCCATGTCGATTGCCGACAGGGGGCGACCGAGGAAGTAGCCCTGGATTTTGTCGCAGCGTTCTTTCATGAGGAAGTCGAGCTGCTCCTTGGTCTCTACCCCTTCGGCCACCACTTCCAGGTTGAGTCGGTGGGCCATTGAAATGATGGCTGAAACAATGGCGCTGTCGCTGGAGTCAGTGACCAGCTGACGCACGAAGGTTTGATCCACCTTGAGGGTGTGGATGGGAAACCGCTTCAGATAACCAAGCGAAGAATAGCCAGTACCGAAGTCGTCGATGGCAATATGGATGCCGGACGCACAGAGGTCCTCCATGGTGGCGATGGCCTGTTTGACATCCCCCATCATCATGCTTTCGGTGATTTCCACTTCCAGAAAGTCGGCTGGTAGCCCGGTCTGTTGCAGCACGGTTTCGATAAACTGCCGCAGTCCCTTTTTCTGGAACTGGGCCGCTGACAGGTTGATCGCCATGCGGAAGGGTGCCTGATCCCCCCGATCCTGGTCATACCACTGCTTGGCCTGAGTGCAGGCTGTTACCACGACCCATTCGCCAATGGCTGTAATTAATCCGCTCTCTTCGGCAATCGGGATGAATTCACCGGGAGAAATGGTCTCTCCCTCGGTGGTGCGCCAGCGTATCAGGGCTTCCATGCCGCTGATACGACCCGATGGCAGATCGGCCTTGGGTTGATAGAACAGGAACAGCTCGTCCCGTTCCAGTGCCTTGCGCAGGCGATGTTCCAGTGACAGCCGCCGCGTCGACTGGAGGTTCATCTCTTCCTTGAAGAACTGGTAGTTGCCACGGCCATTTTCCTTGGCCTTGTACATGGCAATATCGGCATTTTTGGCCAGTGTCTCAAAGTCATGACCATCGTCGGGATAGAGGGCAATACCGATGCTGGCCCCGATGTAGGCGAGCTGGTCACCCAGCAGCTGGACCGGTTCTGACAGGGATGCAATGATGTTGCCAGCAACGTGGGCCACGACACTGGAACGCACCACCTCGGTCAGGATAACGGTAAACTCATCTCCACCCAGACGTGCTACGGTATCACTCTTGCGGACACACTGACCGATGCGTTGTCCCACCTCAATCAGCAGTTGATCACCGGCGGCATGACCGAGGGTGTCATTGACCTGCTTGAACCGGTCCAGATCAACAAAAAAGAGCGCTGCTTTGCTGTTCTTACGATGGGCGACGGCGATCTCATGCTCCATGCGGTCGCGGAACAACATGCGGTTGGGTAACCCGGTCAGGACGTCATAATAAGCCAGTTGCTCCAGTTTTTGTTCGGTAGCCTTGATGGCGCTGATGTCCGAAAAGATACCGACATAATGACTGGTCTGGCTGTGTTCATTTTTGACAGCATTGATGGTGAGCCACTTGGGATAGATCTCACCATTCTTGCGTCGGTCCCATATCTCGCCGGCCCACTTGCCATGGTTGAGAATGGCTTGCCACATGTCGCGATAGAAGGAGTCAGAATGTCGTCCCGATTTGGCAACACGGGGATTTTTACCAACGGCTTCGTCGCGGCTAAAGCCGGTGATGGTGGTGTAAGAGTCGTTGACGTTGATGATGGTGCCGTGGGAATCGGTCATGAGAATGGCCTCGCTGGCATTGGCAAAAACGCTGGCAGCCAGACGCAGCTCCGATTCGGCCTCCTTTTGTCGTTGAATCTGTTCCAGCAGCTGCTGGTTGAGTTCGTGCAGTTCACGGGTCCGCTCATGAACCCGTTGTTCCAGGGCCGAGTAGGCCTCTTCAAGGGCATCCTTGGCCCGCTTGCGTTCGGTGATATCGTGCAGGATTCCGGTGAAAAAGGTCGTTTTATTGTGAATAAATTTACCAACCGATAGCTCAACCGGAAACAACACGTCATTTTTTGTCTTGCCGGTCACTTCGCGGATGTTGCCGACAATTTTGGTATGACCCGTTTCGAGGTGGTTGCGTAGATACTGGTCATGCTCTTCACGGTAGGGTGATGGCATCAGCATGTTGACGTTGTGGCCAACCATCTCCTGCTGCGTATAGCCGAAGATCTGCTCCATGGAGGCATTGACCGACTGGATCACCCCCCGCTCATTGATCATGACCACCCCATCAACGGCAGCATTCATGAAGGCGCGCATGCGCTCTTCCTGTTCGACCAGCTTTTTCTGGTCGTGATTGAGACGCTGGATCAGCAGCACCACCAGTGCGCTGCCGATAATCAGGGCCAGCAGGATCCAGAACCAGGACCAGGCACTCTGCATTCTCAGTTGCTGGTCGATATTGGTAGACAACTGACTCGACTGGTTCTTGCCATCCTGTACGTACTGGTCCATCAGCGGGGTGATCTGGTCGGAAATTTGCTCCATCTGCTGCTGCCAGTCATCGATCTGTCTGTCACTCTCGACCAGTTCAAGGAATGCCTGGGTGTAATGGTTCAGGGCCTGCTGCAAGGATTTACTGTCACGGGATAGCTTCTTCAGGGTACTGATCTCTGCCTTCAGTTCGGCAACCGTCTGTAGCAGCATGTCGATGTAGCGCTGTTCGTGGCGCAGCAGATAATCCTTTTCATGGCGCCGGATACGTAGCAACAGCTCGACGGCGGGTCTGGATGACTCACCGATGGCCTGCACGTCCTCCTCCAGATGGTGGATCTGTTCACGGAAGTGGCCCTGCAACCCGGAATTATAGCTCAGACCCTTACGGCGCCAAGCATCCATAACACGCAGAAGGTGGCCTTGGTAGGTCAACAGCAGTTGTTGTACCTGGGGTAATTCCCTGATCTGTTCCATGACGGCCAGCGTTTGTTGCAGGGCCTGTTGCACATCCTGGATGGTGCTGTCATTGGGGTGGATGAGAAACTGTTTTTCGGCATGGCGGGTCTGCAAAAAATGGCGATGCAGATCAAGGGCTGTCACTTCACGCTGTTCGGCAAACTGATGCCAGTGCAGCAGTTCCTGGCCAGACTGTTCCAGGATGTCGTAGTGGCGCTGGATCACCCACAGAAACAGGTAGGCAATGGCCACAAAGGAGAGACCGACCTTATAGCTGATTGAAAGACGATCCAGTAATTTCATATCGGTTCAGACCCTGCTGGTTCCAGCTTGCCACACATCCTGTTACAATACCGCTCGGTGCCATTATAATCTTTTCTCTGCTGCAAGTGCAACATCATGGCTGAATCACCGCTATCACAGCTCCTGCTTGAATTTTATGACCAGAATGGGCGTTTCCTGCCGTGGCGCAATCGTCACGACCCCTACGCCATCTGGATCTCTGAGGTGATGTTACAACAGACCGGCGTTGCCGCCGTTATCCCCTACTATGACCGTTTCATGCAGGTGTTTCCGACACTGCAGTCCCTGGCACAGGCTTCACTGGAGCAGGTGCTGTTCCACTGGCAAGGACTGGGCTACTACCAGCGTGCCCGCCGTCTGCATCAGACAGCGCAGATCGTTGTCGAACAGCACGGTGGCATCTTGCCGCAGCAGCTCGACCAACTGATGGCACTGCCAGGTATTGGGCGCAACACCGCCTGTGCCATCCTCGCCATTGCCTTCAACCATCCTTATGCCATTCTCGACGGCAATGTCAAGCGTGTTCTGACCCGTCTGATGGCCATCGACAGCCCTCTCGATCACGCTACCACGCGCCGTTTGTGGCAGCTGGCGCAACAGATGACATCACCACAGCGTCCGGGCGACTATGCCCAGGCCATCATGGATCTGGGCGCCACCCTCTGTACCCCGCGTCAGCCACAGTGTCAACGCTGTCCATGGCAGGACCCTTGCCAAGCCCGAAAGACAGGAGACCCACAACATTACCCGGTTACTGTCATGACGGGCAGCCATAAGCCTCATCGCTGGCAACTCGGCTTGTTGCTGCTGCGGCCGGATGGTTCACTGCTGTTGTTGCAGCGACCTGGTCACGGGCTGTTGGCAGGGCTATGGCAACCTTTGTGCGGTCCCCTATCCAGCGACCCCCCCGATGAATCAGCCGTGGCGACGATGGGGCGCGATTCCGGTCTTGTAACGACCGATTGGCATGTCATTGCCCGTCCACTGCGTCACACCTTCACCCATTTTCATCTGACCCTTTTGCCTTGGCAAGGGCGTTGGTTGGCGGGAGATCCTGATGCCGGTGCACTCGGCTACCAGTCCTGGTGCTGGGCCTCGGTTGACGAGGCGTCCCGGTTACCCATGGCGACGTTGCATCGCAAACTGTTACAGATGTTTGGATGGAGTCTCCAGCCAGCGTTCCACCCACTGACACCAGTTGAGGCAGTGTCTGGCCAGGAAGGTCAGCAGAACGTTTCTCTTCTTCCAGAAGATTGATCCATCGGCTGTTTGTTGCGGATAACGGGCCGTCTCAACATGACGTCGCCGTTCGATGGCATAACGCATGGCGTGGATGAGATCGGTCCGGTCAACGCGATTCTTGATGAGGTAGTCCTGGGCACCACGGCGCACCGCCTGCACCGCCTGCCGTTCATCATCCATACCGGACAGCACCACGATGGGCGTGTCGGAACAACAGCCATGGATGCGGTTGAAGGTTTCCATTCCGGCACTGTCAGGCAAATTCAGATCAAGGATGACCACATCGAACTTGTCGCGTGACAGGTTGGACAGGGCCTGATCAAGGCGCATGGCACGCACCACGTCGACGGTCTCGGGCAACAGCGGGTTATGGTCGCCCAGTATCGAGGAAGAAAGCCATAACCGCATCAGCTGATAAAAATCATCGTCATCCTCAACGACGAGGATATGATAGCCAACATTGAAATCAAACACGTTGGGCAGCTTGCCGCTCGGTTCCTGTTGCGGGACAGGGTCCGTTTCCAGGGCCGCCTGGCTGCCGAGCAACTGGTCGATATGCTGGTGATCAAGGTCATAGATACGCTGGGCCATACGGCGAATCAGCCGGAAAGCCAGTGAAGGATCCTGATGCAGACGCGAAATGAGGGTACGTTCGTCCACCTTGAGGATGTGGGCATCTTCCAGCACACGGGCCGTGGTGAAACGCACCTTGTCAGCCGTGAACAGTGAGGAAGCGCCAAACATCTCACCTGGCCCGGGAGCGGTCAGACGATTCTCTCCACGGTCGGTCTGGATGACGATTTCAACCCGGCCTTTTTGCACAACATAGAGACAGTCAGCAACGTCTCCGGGGCTGAAGATGATTGCTCCGGCGGGATAGTGATGTCCCAGATCCCTTTTGGTACCCATAGGCATAACTATTGCTTGATCTCCATACCATGAGAGGGTGTTTTCGTTATCACGCTTGTTTCGAATGCGTGGATGTGATAGCGTTCAATTTCGGTTGCCGTCATTGTCGTTATCAGGCCGTGTAACAGCAGGGTATCGGATGCACTTAAACTCGTCCAGCGCTGGAAACAACCGTTTGCACTGTCTCTTATCTGTGGGTAAATGTCAATCATGGAAGGGTGCCTGATGTTGAAAAAGAGTACCGCGATGATTGTGGTCATCGGGCTGGGCTTGATGGCCTTGGCGGATGGTGCTGTGGCTGCCAACGATCCCAGCTTCATCTCCGATGAGCAATTCAAGGAGGCCTGTCAGAGATTTGCCCAGGAAGATGGCATACAGCCCGCTGAGATCAACGAATATCTCTCCCAATGTCTGATGGACTTGAGGATGGCCAACTCTCCTGGTTTTGATGACGAGAGCACCGATATCGTCGAGCCGCCTGTGGCAGATACCAAAAAAAGCAGCCCGGCTCCGGCCCAGGGCAAGGCCCCCAGCAACAAAAAATAGGCTACCGCAACCGCTCCATCTCCGAGCGGATGCGCTGCTGTAGCAGCGTGTCCGGCTGAGCCAAACCGGCACTGCTACGGCGCCAGCGACGCAGGGTCAGCCAAAGCGTTCCGACTCCGGCCATCAGTCCCAGCAAGGGTCCGGCCCATAAAATCCAGTTACCGCCCTGTTTGACCGGTTCCAGATAGATATAATCGCCATAACGGTCGTAAAAATATTTCCTGATGTGATCGTCGCTTTCTCCTTGGCCGATTTTATCCCGGATCACCAGCAGCATGTCTTTGGCCAGTTCGGAGTTGGACTCGTAAATCGACTGGTTCTGACACACCGCGCAGCGCAGCTGTACTGCCAGGGCACGCACGCGCGCTTCCTCGGCCGATTCCTGCCGTTCAGTGGCATGAAGGGCTGTTCCACCACCGCCAAGAAACATCGCAACGAACAACAATGACATAGCCAACCGGCGCATGGCCGTTTTCCCTAAGTACTCACCAGCTTTCACCACAGTCCTCACCCTAAATCCCTTTCCCGCTGGGCTACCCTACGCACACATTTTTAGGCGATGAGAACGGCTTCGCGGTCGTAGCAAGTGTCACCAAGGTTAGTGAACGAGTTATTTAGCAAACAAATCCCTAGGTGACTGGGCATCAAGGATGAGCTCACTCCACTGTTCAAGCTGATCGGTGGTAGCTCGCAACACCCGATCATGGATCCAGTCGGGAACCGCTCCAAAACGACGCTGCATCTGGCGGAGCAGAATAGCAGACTGACCTTCCTTGATGCCTTCCTTGATGCCCTCCTGCCTACCAAACTGAACCCATTCCGGTTTGTTTTGTGCGACAATATCTTGCACAAACTGAGACGTCATGGTGTCTCCCTCCTGTGGTAAAATCCGTTGAACAATTTCACGTAATATCTGCTCATTATAAACTGGATAAGTCTCGGCAATATATCGAAATACAAATGGTAGCTCATCGGGAGCCTCAAGCAGGGCCTCAATCAACCACTCCCTGGCCTCAAGCTGTTGCTTGTCACGAGTGGCATATTTCATGGCCAACAGACAGACCCGCAACTTCGGTTGTCGCGACAGCTGCCGGTCGGGAATCTGGCCTAAATCCATCACCCGGAAACGAAAATTAAGCAGGTAGGGTCGCCATGACTCCTCAGCAGCTACCAGGGCCAAAAACTCATCGGCCACGCGCCACTTGGCCTGACCGTGGTAGAGTATGAACGGGATGATCGGTGGCAGCTGCTGCCAATCAGGATTTTCCCGCTCCCACTGTTTCCATGCCTCGACCAGATATTTCAGCAACTGCCAAGCAACCGCGACGTCAGCGCTACTTTTGTGGTCAATCAAAACATAGATCAACGCCAGTTGACCATGAACCGTCCTGACCCGATAGAGCCGATCCGAGAATAGCTCCCGCAGCGTATCATCAACGAAAGAGACGTCTACCAGCTCTGGTAACTCTGACGAGAGAGACGACGCAATCTCTTCTGGCAACTGCTCATGGATCAACGCTGCCGCCTTCTCTGGGTCAGCAATCATAGCCCGACAGAAATGATCGTGTGGATGGCTGATCTTGCTTTCCTGTTGCGCCATGGAACACCTCCGCCCCCGAATTATATCTTTTCCGGAAGACGTCATGCAAGAGGCGGCAGACAAGCATCAGACGAAGATGTGTGCACGGGGGAAGCCCATCTGGGAGATGGGCAGGGAGAGAGTGGTGGAAAGCATGATAGCCTGATTGATTGGCGAAAAAACAGGATTTTCCTTGCAATGGACAGCATGGATTTCGTATACATAAACTAGCGGTCTCAGCCATTTTGTAGCAATTTTTTGAGCCAACAGGAGTTCTGAGTAATGGGTGCACCTAGTCTGATTCGACTGACACCGGAAGGTAGTAGTAGCTCGTCAACCAGTTATGTCATCACCAACAGCACCGTATGTCTGGTAACCGGCAGTGACGGCGTGTCCGGAGCCACCCTGGTACTGTTCGACGATGTCGATTACGATGGGGCCCTCGATGCTGGTGAGCAACTGACACTGGTTGCCGACAACAACGGTGACGGTATTATCGGTGGTGGTGAAACGCTGTCGATGATTAGCGTGTCGTCGACAGACTGGAGCGCCAGGGCCTTGCTGACCAGCGGTGCCCATTACATCAGGGCCATGCAGACCACATCCGGGGTCACCAGCTCCGCATCCAATGCCCTCATCATCGTGGTCGATACGGCGGCACCTCCTTCCCCAACGGCTCTTGATCTGGCGGCGGTTGATGACCTTGGCTTTTTCAGCGACGATAACATCACCAGACAGACCAGCAGTCTGACCATCAGTGGCAGCGGTAGCGAGGCGGGTTCCACCCTAACGCTGTTCGATGACAAGAACAACGACGGTGTTGTCGACAGCGGCGAGTCCCTGGTAACGACCAGTGTCACCAGATCCTGGAACGCTTCTGGGGATGCCATAGAGGTGGTTTGGAAGGCTGATATCAGTCTGGCAGTAGGTAGCCACAGAATTCGGACCATCGAGACCGATCTGGCTGGTAACAGCAGCGTTGCTTCCAGTGGTATTAGCATCAGTGTCGATACCACAGCGCCTTCTGCTCCAACGGGCTTGGATCTGGCAGCTATTGGTGATACCGGGGTCAACACCGATAATATCACCAGCTTGACCACCGGTCTGACCATCACCGTCAACGGCAGTGAGGTTGGTTCTTTTTTGGTGCTATTCGATGACAAGGATAACGACAGCGTCATTGACAGGAACGAGGTATTGGCCACCAGTCAGGTGACAGCTGTTCCTTGGGGTGTCGATGGTCGTGCCATGGATCCGTTCTGGTGTACTGATGGCAGCACCATAGCGGCGGAATGGAGTACGGATATCAATCTGGCTGCCGGTACCCATACCCTTCGGGCTAGTGCTTTTGATCTTGCCGGTAATTGTAGTGAGGTATCCAGCGCTTTGGTTATCACGGTCGATACGACACCAGTACCCGCCCCAACCAATCTCGATCTAGCCGCCGCCAACGATACCGGTCGATCCAGTAGTGACAATATTACCAGCCAGCGGAATGGCTTGGTCATCAGTGGCAGTGGTGGTATTGTCGGTGCTGCTTTGAAACTATTCAATGATAGAAATGATAGTGATGATATACAGAATTTTTATAGAAACCCTGTCACCGGTCAGGTGGAAAATAATGGAGAGCTTCTGGCGGAACCTATTGTTGTTAGTGCGGTGAGTTGGAGCATCAAAACCAAAAACAGTTTGACAGCAAGAGATGCTACGCTGCAAGATGGTACGTATAACATCAAGGTCATGCAGACTGCTTTAGGTGTAGAAACTATTTCTAGTTCACTTATTATTACAGTCGATACCACAGCACCATCGGTACAGAAGCTGGGTTTGGCAGTCACGGACGATACCGGGATTTCCAATAACGATGGTATCACCAGACAGACCAGCGCATTGACCATTGAGGTTGAGGCCGGCAGTGACGGGGGTTCCACGGTACTACTGTTTGATGATCAGAATAATGACAGTATCGTCGGCAGTGGTGAGCTGTTGGCGACTGCTGACGTGCTGAAGACGTGGAGTACCGATGTCAACTTGGCAGCTGGGACGCATTCCATTCGGGCCATCGCAACGGATATTGCTGGCAACAGCAGTATCTCCGGTGCTTTGATCATTACCATCGACACAACGCCACCATCAGCTCCGACCAGCCTTGATCTGGCCACTGCCAGTGACACAGGCAGTAGCGGTAGCGACAACATTACCAGCAAGACCAGAGGTCTGACCATCAACGGAGATGGCGGTGTCATAGGAGCGGCGTTGGTGCTGTTTGATGACATGGATAACGATGGTGTCGTTGACCGTGACGAGCTGTTGGCTACTACCCAGGTCAAGGCAGCGGAGTGGAGTGTTGACACCGGGGTGATGGAGGCGGTCTGGAGTGCTGATGTCAGCCTGTCCTCGGGTACGCATGCCATCCGGGCCATTGCGACGGATATCGCCGGCAACAACAGCACAGCCTCTACGGCTTTCCTGATGACGGTTGACACCGTCGCTCCATTGGCTCCAACCAATCTGGATCTGGCTGCTGAGGATGATACCGGTAGCTCCAGCAACGATAACGTCACCAGTCTGACCGGTGGTTTGACCATCAGTGGTAACAGTGGTGAAAACGGTGGCTTGTTGTTGCTGTTTGATGACCGGAACGATGACGGTATCATCGACCACGGTGAGCTGTTAGCGACGGCTAGCATCACGGCCAATGTTTGGAGTGCCGATATCAGTCTGTCAGCTGGAACCCACAACATCCGGGCCCTGGCCGTTGACCGTGCCGGTAACATGGGCCAAGCCTCCCGATCCAATGGTCTGACCATTTTCACCAACCCCACCGTCCGCAGTGTCAGTGTGACGGGTGAGGGTATGGGGGACGGCGAGTCGGGTTATTACAGTCCCACTTCCCTTTCGGCCGATGGTCGTTTTACTGCCTTCATGAGCTATGCCTCCAATCTGGTTGCCGGTGACAACAACGGCGAAGCGGACGTTTTCGTCTACGACCGGTTCAGCAATAACACCAGCCGGATCAGCGTCAGCAGTGGTGCGGATGAAACCGACAGGAAGCAGGGCAATGACTGGTCCTTCAATCCCTCCATCTCTGCCAATGGCAACTGGGTTGCCTTTGTCAGCGAGGCCGATAATCTGGTCTCCGGTGACAACAACAACGCTGCCGATGTTTTTGTTTATGACCGTAGTGGTCAGCAGACCAGCCGCATCAGCATCGCCAGCGATGGGGTCCAGGGCAATGGCTGGTCCAGCAATCCATCCCTTTCAGCCGATGGTAGTCTGGTGGCGTTCTGGAGCGAGGCCGATAATCTCGTTTCCGGTGACAATAATGATATGGGCGATATCTTTCTTTTTGACCGCACCACCAACCAGACCAGTCGCGCCAGCGTCTCCGGCAGTGCGGCACAAAGCAATGGCTGGTCCTACGATCCTGCCATTTCGGCCGATGGCCGTTTTGTGACCTTCTGGAGTTATGCCTCCAATCTGGTCTCCGGCGATAACAACAGCAAAGGCGATGTGTTTGTTTATGATCGCACCAACCAGCAGACCAGTCGCATCAGTGTCGCCAGCGATGGTACCCAGGGCAATGGCGATTCCTCGTCGCCATCGATTTCGGCTGATGGCCGTTTCGTCGCTTTTGTCAGCTGGTCCGACAATCTGGTCTCGGGTGACAGCAATGCCAAGGGCGATGTGTTCGTTTATGATCGCCAGCTTAGAAAAACCAGTCGCATCAGCATTTCCAATACCGGTGTCCAGGGCAATGACTGGTCGTGGTATCCCTCCATCTCGGCCAATGGCCGTTTTGTCACCTTCATGAGCCAGGCCTCCAATCTGGTTTCCGGTGACAACAATGGTTCCGGGGATGTGTTTGTCTACGATCGCACCCTCAAACAAACCAACCGTATCAGCCTCGCCAACAACGGCATCCAGGGAGATGGTCAGTCGTGGTATCCAGCCATCTCAGCCAATGGTCGCTTCGTCTCCTTCCAGAGTGACGCCGCCAATCTGGTTTCCGGTGATGGCAACGGTACCGGGGATGTCTTTATCGTTGAGCTGGATATTACCGCAGCGACGCCCACCACGCCGTTTGGGCTCAATCTGGACAGCAACGATGATGATGGCAGCTCCAACACCGACAACATTACCGGTCGCACCAGCGGGCTCACCATCAGCGGTGCCGGTGGTATAGCCGGTGGTCGGCTGGTGCTGTTTGATGACAAGAATAACAGCGGTACCATTGATGCAGGTGAGGCGATGGCGACGGCCTATGTCACCAATGCCGCCTGGAGCGCCGATATGGCCCTGGCGGTTGGTAGCCACAGCATCAAGGCGATACAGGATGACGGCAGCAATCGTAGCAAGCCCAGTGCAGCGCTGATGATTACCGTTACTGGGGCAGCCCCGCCGCTGGCGGCTCCATCGGAACTCGATCTGGCTGCTGCCGACGATAGTGGCCAGGCCAACGATGATGATATCACCAAAAATACCAGCGCTCTGACCATCAGTGGCATCGGTGTCAAAGGGGCTGTTTTGACTTTGTTTAATGATAGAAACGATAATGGTCAGCCGGATAGCAACGAATTGTTGGGGACGGTGAGTATTACGGCGACAACCGGTAAATGGAGCAAGGATATCAATCTCACGGCGGGTGTTCACGCCATTCGTGCCATTCAGAAAAAAGGTTCTGAAACCAGTGAGGTTTCTGAGGCCTTGATGATCACGGTCGATCCGACCTCGCCACAGGCGCTTGTTGTTCCGGTGGTAACAACCGCAACAGCCCGTATCAGCAAGGCTAGTGGCAGTGGCACCAGCAGTGGGACAACCTTGGGTTTCAGCGGTAGTGGCGAGGTTGGGGCCATGGTGACCCTTTTTGCCGATAAGAATAACAATAGGAAGCAGGATACCTCGGAAAAGCCGCTGCTGAAGGTACCTGTTGGTAGCAATGGTCAGTGGCGTTCGGATAATCTGGCGCTAGCCATCGGCAGCTATAGCCTGTATGCCTTCCAGACTGATTTAGCAGGGAATGTCGGGGCTCTGTCGGACAGACTGACCTTGACGGTTGGCCCCAATGGAGTCATCACTGGAGCAACTTAACGCCCACTACCAACAGCAGCAGGGCAAAGATCCGCTTCAGTTTGACTGGATCGAGCCTGTGAGCCAGTCGGACCCCTGCTGGTGTGGTGATCAGGGTGCCAGCGACAATGGCCAGGAAGGGTGGTAGCAGGATAAAACCGAAGGCCCCCGCAGGTAGCAGCGGGTGCTGCCAGCCAGACTGGATAAAACCGATCGAACCGGCCAGGGCCAGGGCCATGCCGATGGCTGAAGAGCTGCCAATGGCCTGCCGCATCGGTAGCCGGTTGATCAGGGTTAGCATCGGCACCGATAGGGTACCACCACCGATGCCGAACAGGCTGCTGAGCAGTCCTACCAGTGATCCAAGTGGCAGGCCGAGCCACGATCGCAGCGGTGGGGTGCCGCTGGTCTGTTCTGGTTGTTGCGTCGCTGGTGCATGGCCGGCTGTCATCAACCGGATGGCGATGGCGATCTCAAACAGACCAAACAGCTGACGCAGCAGTGGACCACTCATCATGGCGGCCAGATGGGCTCCCAGCCACGATCCCAGCAGGGCACTGGTGGCATAAGACCCTACCAGTGGCCAGTGGACGGTATGACGCTGGTGATGATGCCAAGTGGCCGAGCTGTTGGTGATGACGATGGTAGCCAGTGAAGTACCGATGGCCAGCTGGGTTGTGATGGCTGGATCAATCCCCTGCCCATCGAACAGCATCAGCAGGGCCGGCACGATGACAATGCCACCCCCGACACCCAGCAGTCCGGCGATGAGCCCGGCTATCAGGCCAATGGCACAGCAAAGCGTGAGAAACAGAAGCCATTCCATATTTTTTATAGCCTGAATTATTTTAATCCGGTAAAAACACCATGCACACCGATCTGATACTCGACAGAGGGTGTCAGATATTGCTCGAATAGCTGACCGATTTTTCTGACGTCACGGCCACCATCCAGGGCTTCCAGCTCACCATGGAGCGGTTTCAGCACCGTTTTGCTGGCGATGGCCACGAAATGGTCGGCCCCGAAGGGTGGCGCGACGGTCAGTGACAGATCATAGGGCTTGTTGATCGGAATATCGACGGTGTCATTGAGTTTAGATTTCGGATATAAAAAATTGATGGTACCATCGGCCCCGAGGTTGATCAGGGTCAGGTAGGGGTATTGGAGATTGGAAAGGCGCAGCGTGACGGCGGCTCCCTTGGTGTAATGCCGGTCGTCGGGTAACAGGGCCAGGGCCAGGCCATTTTCCTGGTCCAACTGCTTGATCCGCTCGACCAGCATGACCTTGTTCAGGGCATGGGTCAGCTCGGTCATCGATAGGGTGCCCACAAACACCGGGTCAGATGGTGTATCGGGTGTGGCCCGTACAAAACCGCGCGAGATACGGGAAAAATCATAGTGGACGTCACCGAGCGGGGAGACCAGACTGTTGTTGGCAACATCAAGCAGCCATGTTCCCGGCAACCGGCTATCAACGACCTTGATCCCTGCCTGTTTGGACAGTGCGGTTATGACAGGGTGATGGTCAGGTTTGACGAGCAGGGGCAGTTCTGCTGACCGGGTCTCTGCCATAGCCGGTTTGTTACGATGAACAGCAGATGCGGGACGATCTGTGTTCAAGGTCAGATGGATCGCGTTGCGCGTCTTGATCTGCGGGTGCTGGATGCCATCGGTAACGGTGCGTATCTTTTCATTGACGTAGGATTTCAGCTCCTGCTGGGTTATTTGACCATCTCGGTTCAGATCAGCTGCTCCGCGCAGTCCGTTGGCCATGGCCCAGCTCATGGCTCCGCGCTGCTTGGCATCGATCGTGATTTCAGGAACCTCCTCACGATCGGATACAGCCGAGAAACTGACCGCACGCTGCATGGCTGCTGATTCATCAATGCCCCTTGTTGCTGTGGTCTCTTCGGTCATGGCGTCGTTGGTGATGCTCTGTTGGGGCAGTCGGCGATATTTCAGCAGACCTTTTTTTGTCCCTCGTGTCATGGTGCCCGAATGACAGGAGTCAGAAATGACCATTGTCTGCAGGTGTGGGGCATTGTGGATCATCTCAGCGATGTCATCGTCGAGGATGCGCTCTCTTGAATCGGGTCCGTTGGGGTTGAAATGGGTCAGGACATAAAATTCATCCAAACCATCTTCTTCACTGCCAGGAATGCGCTCTTTCGACTGGGAGCCATGACCTGCATAAGAAAAAATGAGGATATCACCGGCCTTGGCCTCGTTGGCCAGCGTTTTCCAGGCCCCTAAAATGGCATCACGGCTGGCTTGCTGATCAAGCAGTGTAATGACCTTTTTGGCACGTAGCTTGTGCAGCGCGTCAGCCAGATCCCTGGCATCGTTGACCGCTCCATCCAGCTTGCCAAAATGTTTGTACTCGTTGATTCCAACGACAAGAGCATGAATGTCACACCAGGCAGGATGTGCCATCATCATAACAAAAACAGTGGTCAAGGCTATCTTAAGCAGGATATGCATACCAATCTCCGTCGATAAGAACAGGCAGTCTACAGCGCTATTTTATCACCTGTGCCGTTTTGTTCCAGTTGCATTTTAGTCAATCGTGACTATTTCAGTGATTGTCTACGGTTGTTTTTCTGTAGCATCAGGAGAGGAATAGGAGCCGCGCCATGAATCAGAACCGTTTCACCACCAAGTCACAGGAGGCGTTGCAACAGGCCGTTGGTCTGGCTGCAACCCGGGGACAGCAGCATCTGGAACCGGAACATCTGCTGTATGAGCTGTTACAACAGCAGGAAGGTGTGGTTGGTCCGGTACTGGAGCAGGCCGGTTGTGCCATCGAGCCCTTGCAGCGTCAGCTGGAGGCGTTGCTGGACCGGTTGCCTCGGGTGGCTGGCAACGGTGCCAATCAGGTCATTCCATCGCGCCGCTTTCAGGCCATGATGAGCGAGGCCGAACGTCTCAGCAATGAGCTGCGGGATGACTATGTTTCCACCGAACATTTTTTGCTGGCGATGCTGCGTGATGGGGCCGATCCGGGCGATGGCCCCCGTCTGTTGCGCCAGGCTGGACTGGGCTACGAAACGGTGCTGCGGGCTTTGCAGCGGGTTCGTGGTGGGCAGAGGGTGACTTCGCCGGATCCGGAAGGGACCTTCCAGGCGCTGGAAAAATATGCCCGTGACCTGACCCAGCTGGCCCATCAGGGTAAGCTCGATCCGGTCATTGGCCGTGACGAGGAGATCCGCCGTACCATGCAGGTGCTGTCGCGGCGCACCAAAAACAATCCGGTGCTGATCGGTGAGCCCGGGGTGGGTAAGACCGCCATTGTCGAGGGCCTGGCCTTGCGTATTGTGCGCGGTGATGTGCCCGATGCAGTACGTAATAAACGAATCATTGCCCTCGATATGGGAGCGCTGATTGCCGGGGCCAAATATCGCGGCGAGTTTGAGGAACGGCTCAAGGCGGTGCTGAAAGAGGTCCAGCAGGCCCAGGGGGCTATCATCCTCTTCATTGATGAAATGCACACCCTGGTGGGAGCGGGTCGTGCCGATGGCGCCATGGATGCCTCCAATTTGCTAAAACCGGCTCTGGCCCGTGGTGAGTTGCACTGTGTTGGCGCCACGACGCTGGATGAATATCGCAAGCATGTTGAGAAAGATGCTGCCCTGGAACGCCGTTTTCAGCCGGTCATGGTGGGTGAGCCGAGCGTGGCCGATACCATCTCGATTCTGCGCGGCATCAAGGAGAAGTATGAGCTGCACCATGGTGTACGCATTACCGATGCCGCCTTGGTGGCAGCGGCAACCCTGTCCCAGCGCTACATCGCCGACCGTTTTCTGCCCGACAAGGCCATCGATCTGGTCGATGAGGCAGCGGCTCAGTTGCGTATGGAGATCACCTCGAAACCGCGCGAACTGGATGAGATCGACCGCCGTATTTTGCAGTTGCAGATTGAGCAGTCGGTTTTGAAAAAAGAAACCGATGCCCCATCGCGGCAGCGGCTGGCTGTTCTGGAGCAGGAGCTGCTGACTTTGCAACAGCAGTCGGATCGGTTAACAGCCCTTTGGCAGCAGGAACGGGACGATATCAACATATTACAGCAGTTGAAGGAGACGCTGGAACAGAAACGTCTGGAATTGGAGCAGGCCGAGCGATCGGGTGAACTGGAGCAGGCCGGTCAATTGCGTTACGGCATTATTCCGGAACTGGAACAACGACTCAACGGGGCGGTACGGGTCGACCAAAAGGAGGATTCCCGTCTGTTACGCGAGGCGGTTGAAGAGGAGGATATCGCCGCCATTGTAGCGCGCTGGACCTCGATTCCGGTGACACGTCTGCTCGAAGGGGAACGCAGCAAGTTGCTGGAGATGGAGCAGCGGCTGAGTAAGCGGGTGGTGGGGCAGCCACAGGCCCTGTCAGCGGTTTCCCGGGCGGTACGCCGGGCTCGGGCCGGGCTCCATGACCCTTGTCGTCCCATCGGTTCGTTCCTGTTCCTTGGTCCGACCGGGGTAGGCAAGACCGAGTTGACCAAGGCTCTGGCCGAATTCCTGTTTGATAGCGAGCAGGCCATGGTGCGTCTTGACATGTCGGAATATATGGAACGCCACGCCGTGGCACGTCTTATCGGTGCTCCGCCCGGGTACGTCGGTTATGAGGAGGGAGGACAATTGACCGAAGCGGTCCGCCGTCGTCCCTACAGTGTCATCCTGCTTGACGAGATCGAAAAGGCGCATGTCGAAGTGTTCAACATTCTGCTACAAGTGCTGGATGAGGGGCGTCTCACCGATGGACAGGGACGAACGGTTGATTTCCGCAACAGTGTGATCATCATGACCTCCAACATCGGTTCGGATCGTTTTGAGGGAGAAGAGATCGACCGTGAACAGCTCATGGCTGTGCTGCGGCAGACCTTCAGGCCGGAATTTCTCAACCGGCTTGATGATAGCATCGTTTTTCATCACCTGACCCGTGACCATCTTGATGCTGTGGTCGATATTCAGCTGGATCGGCTGCGGCAGTTGCTGCAACCGATGCGTATTGAGTTGACTATCACACCAGCAGTACGGCAGCTGTTGGCCGATCGTGGTTATGATCCGGTTTATGGCGCCAGACCGCTGAAGCGGGTGGTGCAACAGCTGTTGCAGGATCGTCTGGCCGATGGTTTGTTGTCAGGGCAGTTTCAGCACGGTGATACTTTACTGGTCGAGGAGGAGCAGGGTGAGTTGATCCTTAAAAATGGTATAATTCTTGCCAAAACGTCTTGAAAAGGTTTTTAGATTGGGATCACCATGAATGGTTATTGAGGAAAAAACGGTTCGGGATGATCCGTTGGCACAGTGTCTGGTCATTCTGGCGCGTCAGTGGCAACGGCCTATTTCGCTGGAGGCCATCTATGCCGGTCTGCCTCTGACCGATGGACGACTTACTCCCGAGCTGTTCATCCGTGCTGCCGAGCGTGTGGATCTTTCTGCCCGTCTGGTGCGGCAATCCCTGTCAGCCATTCAGCCATCGTTGCTACCGGCCGTGTTGCTGCTGGATCAGGATCAGGCGGTTATCCTGGTCGATCTGGATCGTGACAAGGGCGAGGCAGCCCTGATCCTGCCCGAAACCGGCGGGGGAGGGGAAGTGGTGCCGCTGTCGTCATTGCAGCAGCGTTATAGCGGTTATACCCTTTTCATCCGGCCCCTGTTCCAGTTTGATGGACGCGAACAACAGCCGGATGATGACTCGCCTCGGTCCTGGTTTTGGGGCACCCTGTCCCGCTTTTGGCTGATCTATGGTGAGGTGGCGCTGGCTTCGCTGCTGCTCAATCTGTTTACCCTGGCCAATTCTCTCTTCGTCATGAACGTTTACGATCGGGTGGTACCGAACCATGCCTACGAGACGTTGTGGGCCTTGGCCATCGGTGTCATGCTGGTCTACGGTTTTGATTTTATCCTGCGGACTCTGCGAGGCTATTTTCTGGATGTGGCCGGCAAGAAGGCCGATATCCTGATGGCCAACAGCCTGTTTGCCCAGATCATGGGGCTGCGCATGGTGGCCCAGCCAACCTCTTCTGGTGTGATGGCTCGGCAGATGCAAGAATTTGAAACCCTGCGCGATTTTTTTACCTCAGCCAGTCTGACCACCCTGATTGACCTGCCTTTTATCGGTTTGTTCCTGCTGGTGATCGGCTATCTGGGCGGGCCAGTGGTTTGGGTCCCCCTGGCGGCGGTGCCGTTGGTCGTTGCAGCCGGCCTGCTGGCGCAGATGCCTCTGTCTCGGGTGGTGCAGCGTTCTTTCAAGGAATCCTCCCAAAAACATGCTGTTTTGATTGAGGCTATTGCCGGGCTGGAAACCGTCAAGGCCAACCGTGCCGAGGGAGTAATGCAGCGACAGTGGGAAGACTGCGTCGCGGCCATGGCCCAGTCCGGTCTATCAGCACGGTTTATCTCCATGGTGACGCTCCATTTTTCCATACTGGTGCAGCAGTTGACCACCGTGGGTATGGTCATTGTCGGGGTTTACCAGATCGGTGCTGGTACCATGACGACCGGTGCTTTGATTGCTTGTACCCTGCTGGGCGGGCGAGCCATTGCGCCTTTGTCCCAACTGGCTGCCTTGCTGGTGCGTCTGCAGCAGTCGGTGGTTTCCCTGCGTGCTCTCAACCGCGTCATGTCCCTGCCGATCGAACGTCCTCGCAATGTCTCCTTTTTGCAGCGGCCCCGTTTGGCCGGATCCATCACGCTCGATCAGGTGGCCTTTCGTTATCCGGGGCAGGAGAGCGATACCCTGAATGGTGTAACGATTCATATCCGTGCTGGCGAACGAGTGGCACTGATCGGCAGGACCGGCTCTGGCAAGAGCACCCTGCTCAAGGTCATTCTTGGATTCTATCAACCTAATTCCGGATCGGTTTTGTTCGATGGGATCGATGCGCGTCAGATTGATCCGGTCGATCTGCGCCGCGACATGGGATGCGTGTTGCAGGATCCATTGCTCTTTTATGGTACGCTGCGTTTCAATATCGCGCTCGGTAAACCCTTTGCCGAAGATGACGAAATTCTCCAGGCCGCCCGTTTGGCTGGGGTGGATGATTTTGCGTACCGTGATCCGCGTGGATTTGATAGGATGATCGGCGAGCAGGGCCGTGGTCTTTCTGGAGGACAACGCCAGATGGTGGCTATGGCGCGGGCGCTGCTGGGCCATCCGTCGTTGTTACTACTTGATGAACCGACCAGCTCCATGGATACGGCCAGCGAAGATCGCTTCAGGGAACGGTTGACCGGGCTGTTGCCGGGACGGACACTGATCCTGGTGACCCATAAAACCAGTCTGCTGTCTCTGGTTGATCGCATCATTCTGGTTGAATCAGGCAAGGTGGTGGCAGATGGACCTAAACAGCAGATTTTGGCCATGCTCAAATGAACCGATATCGGCAGCAGCAGCCCTTCACGGATATTTATCCCTTGGCACATGGGTTGTTATTGGTTACTGTGCTCTGTTTTGTGGTGATGGTGGTCTGGGCCTCCTGGGCTGAGCTGGATGAGGTGACGACCGGTGAAGGGAGGGTTATCCCTTCAGGCCAGGTACAGCTGGTCCAGAATCTGGAAGGAGGAATCCTGGCCGAGCTGCTGGTGCATGAGGGAGACGTTGTCGAAAAGGGGCAGGTGCTGCTGCGCATCGACGACACCCAGTTTTCTGCCTCGTTTCGTGAGAGCAGTTCCCGTTCCGGTAATCTCAAGGTACGTATTGCCCGTCTGGAGGCGGAGATAGCGGGTAAGGGCCATTTTGTGCCAGAGCGCAAGCTGCAGGATGAAGAGCTGGCCGAGCTGATTCGCAGTGAGCAGGAGCTGTTTACCGCCCGCAGGCAGGAGCTGGAATCAGCCACTGGTATTCTGCGCAAGCAGGTAGCACAGAAAGAGCAGGAACTGCTGGAGCTGGCTTCGGTGAGGAACCAGCTGAGTAAGCGTTTGGCACTGGTGCGCAAGGAGTTGGCCATTACCGAGCCGATGGTCAAGCAGGGGGTTATGTCCAGTGTCGAGCTGCTGCGTCTGCAACGGGAAGAGGCCGAGCTGGAGGGACAGCAACAGACTGCTACGCTGACGGTACCACGGGTTGAAATGGCGTTGAAGGAGCTGCGCAGCAAGGCCGAGGAACCAGCGATTACCTTTCGTACCCGTGCCCAGGCTGAGCTGAACGAGGCCAAGGCCGAGCTGCGCGGCATGAGCGAATCGATGACAGCCCTCAAGGATCGGGTAACGCGCACGGCTGTGCGGTCACCCGTGCACGGCAGCGTCATTCGCGTGCGGGTCAATACCATCGGTCAGGTGGTGCGGGCTGGTGTCGATCTGGTTGAGATTATGCCGCTGGAGGAGTCATTGCTGGTTGAGGCGCGCGTTCGTCCTGCTGACATCGCTTTTTTGCGCCCCGGACAGGAGGGCATGGTCAAACTGACCGCTTATGATTTTTCCATTTATGGCGGTTTGCCCGGGCGGTTGTCGCATATCAGTGCCGATACCATCACCGATGAGAAAGGAGAGCACCACTACCTTGTTCAGGTCCGTACCCAGAAGAACCATTTGGGCACGGAGGATCACCCGTTACCGATCATTCCGGGCATGGTAGCCACGGTCGATGTGCTGACTGGCAGGAAGAGCGTGCTGGACTATCTGCTGAAGCCGATTTTGAAGGTCAAGCAGAATGCTCTGCGTGAGCGATGATGGGTCCGGATTGATGATGCAGCAAAAGGCAAGCAATTGAGAGGCAGATATCCATTATGAGTCAATCGGGTCAGGCCGGATCTCAGACAAGATCGGAGTTGAAGCGTGTCATCTGGAAGATGCGCGAGATGTTTATCGCTGTCGCAGTCTTCAGCTTTTTTATCAATTTCCTCTATTTGACCCCTTCCATCTACATGATGCAGATTTATGACCGGGTCCTGGGCAGCCGCAGTGAAGCAACCCTGTGGATGTTGACCCTGATCATGCTGGCACTCTACTTGGTGATGGGGGTATTGGAGTGGGTCCGCTCCGACGTGCTGATCCAGGCTGGCATCAAGCTGGACCAGATGCTTTATTCCCGTGTTTTTTCAGCGGCTTTTGAGCAGGCCAGAAAACAGTCTGGCAGCAGTGGTGCCATGGCCATGTCTGATCTGACCATGATCCGGCAGTTTTTGACCGGTCCTGGTCTGATGGCCTTTTTTGATGCTCCGTGGGGCTTTCTGTTTATTTACGTGGTGTTTTCGCTCCATCCTGCCATGGGATTCATGTCCAGCTTTGGTACCATCCTGATGGTAATCCTGACCTATGTCACCGAGAAACTGACCGACAGGCCACTGGTGGAAGCCCAGGAGGCCTGGGGGCGTTCGGCCAGTTTTGCTGGCAACAGCCTGCGCAATGTCGAAGTCATCTCCTCCATGGGTATGCTAAGCGGTATCCAGCGCCACTGGTACAAGAGTTATCACCAAATGCTCAATTTGCAGGCTAATGCCAGTACCTGGGCCGGTACCATCAATTCCCTCAGCCGGTTTGTTCGCATGGCGCTACAATCGCTGGTGCTGGGCATGGGAGCTTGGTTGACCATTGAAGCGGTTATCTCTCCGGCGGCTATGATCGTGGCATCGATCCTGATGGGACGGGCCATGGCGCCGATCGAGTCAGCCATCGGTAGCTGGAAGATGTTTATCATGGCGCGCGACTCCTACAACCGGCTGCATGAACTGCTGGAAAGCTGTCCGGAAGATGCACAGACCATGTCTCTGCCGCCACCCAAGGGGGAGGTACAATTTGAGGGCGTGGTGGCCGTTCCCCCAAGTGGGGGGCCTCCCATTTTACGTAATCTCTCTTTTACCATTACGGCAGGGGATGTGGTGGCTGTTGTTGGCCCCAGCGCTGCGGGTAAATCAACCTTGGCACGCTTGCTGGTGGGTGTATGGCCGCCTTTTTCAGGTAGCGTTCGTCTCGATGGCGCCAACATTTACGCTTGGGATAAGACGGAAGTGGGTCAGTTTCTCGGTTATCTGCCCCAGGATATCGAGTTGTTCGAAGGGACCATTGCCGACAATATTGCCCGTTTCAACGAAATCGACGCTGAGAAGGTGGTGACCGCTGCCAGAATGGCCGGTATGCACGACATGATTTTGCGTTTTCCCCAGGGGTACGATACCCCCATTGGTGTGGGAGGCGGCTTCCTGTCTGCTGGGCAACGGCAGCGTGTTGGTCTGGCGCGGGCCCTGTATGGCATGCCGGTCCTGATTGTGCTCGATGAACCTAACTCCAACCTCGATGACGTGGGCGAGGTAGCGCTGGTGGAGGCAGTGCGGGCCCTCAAGGCCGAGGGGCGGACGGTCATTCTGATTACCCATCGGACGACCATTCTGTCGGTCGTTGACAAGATCATGATGCTGCGTGATGGTCAGCTGGCCGCCTACGGACCGCGTGATGAGGTGTTGGCCGCCTTGCGCGGAGCTCCAGCCATTTCCGCCAGTGCAGCACAACCGCAGTTGACAGCTGCCTGACAAGATCGAGAGATGGAACAGATGCGAAAGATGGACAGGAGGTCAAACCATGGCAGACAGTAAACAGGCAGCCTTGGACCTGGAGATCGATCATACCCGTTCAACCCGTATTGGTTGGTGGTCACTGATTCTCGGATTAGGCTCTTTTATTGTTTGGACGTTGCTGGCTCCTTTGAATGAAGGGGTTCCGGCACAGGCCAAGGTGGTGCTGGATACCAGAAGCAAGCCAGTGCAACATC
>JADGCH010000020.1:10340-41036 GCA_015229115.1 Magnetococcales bacterium | reverse complement strand
CGAGATGGTTATGACCGATAGCAGTAATCCGGCACAGCAGGCCACAGTCCGTGTCTACGTTGATGCCACACGATTTCGTGCTGAGGGCAGTCACAACGCGGTATCCAGGTTGACGAAGTCTATCCCCGTGTCAAAAAGAGCGTCGCCGGTCAGCATATGGAGATCGACCTGCTGGTAGCCAACACGGTCGCTGCGGTGCTGGTCGAGGTGAAAAGCCACCTGAAAGTCGAGGACGTGCGTGACCATCTGGAGCGGCTGGGACGGTTCAAGTCCTTTTTTCCACGCTATGCCAACTGCCAGGTGTACGGTGCTGTCGCCGGGATTGTGGTCGACTCGGATGCCGACCGCTTCGCCATCCATCAAGGGCTGTTTGTGATCGTGCAATCCGAGGATGCGGTGCGCATCGCCAACGACAAAGCCTTTGTACCGCGTACCTGGTAGGTTGCGGTCTACTAATCCGGTTCAACCAGCTGTTGTAGCGTGGTGGTCAATTCAGACAGACGCGCCGCCGGTTCATTCCAGTCACGCTGTCGTAGCGTCAGAGTCGATTGGCTAGCATCAAACTGCACCTTGCCACCACTCTGCTGCAGCAGCTTGACCATGGCCAGGGTATTGATACGAGGTTGCGAATCGAACTGGATCACACCGCCTTTGGGTCCGGCCTCAACCCGCACGATGCGTAATCGCTGACACAGTTGTTTGAGAGCGACCGCCTGCAACAGCAGCAGCACCGAGTCGGGCAAGGGTCCAAACCGGTCCAGCAGTTCCAGACGCATCTCGTTGAGCTCTGCCGCATCCGTCAATCCCGAGATTCGTTTATAGAGCGTCAGGCGTTGATGGACATCGCTGACGTAGGAGTCGGGAATATAGCTGGAAATATGAAGCTGAATGGTAGGATTGAGCCGCTCCTGTGTCGCCGGTGCGCTCTCCTGGCTGCTCTGCGCCAGCTGATTGATATCGGCGTCCGGGTTGTCATGCAACAGCTGGATCGCCTCCTGCAACATCTGGTTGTACAGGTCAAAGCCAACCTCGCGAATCTGGCCCGACTGCGCCTCACCGAGGATATTGCCAGCACCGCGAATTTCCATATCCTGAGTAGCCAGCATGAAACCAGACCCCAGCTCGGCAAAGGTCTCGATAGCTTCGAGACGCCTCTGCGCGTCACGGGTCATGTGGCTGCTATGGGTGGGCAATAGCAAATAGGCATAGGCGTGCTGTTTCGATCGCCCAACCCGTCCACGCAGCTGATGCAGCTGCGCCAGACCAAACTGGTCGGCACGATGAATGATGATGGTATTGGCCGACGGAATGTCAATACCATTTTCGATAATAGTGGTACACACCAGCACATTAAACTGCTGGCGATAAAAAGAAAAAATGATCTTCTCCAGGGTGCTCTCGGACATCTGGCCATGGGCGACGCCAATTTTGGCCTCGGGTACCAGCTCAACCAGGAGATTGGCCTGACGTTCGATCTCATCAACGCGATTGAACAGGTAGAACACCTGCCCACCGCGATAGATCTCACGCAAGATAGCTTCACGAATTAGCTGCTTATCGTACTGCGTGGTGATGGTGCGGATAGCACTACGGTCCGGAGGTGGTGAAGCGATGATGGAGATATCGCGTACACCGCTCATGGCCAGATGCAGGGTACGTGGAATGGGTGTGGCCGTCAGCGTCAGGATATCCACCGTCGCCCGTAACTGCTTGATGCGCTCCTTGTGCGTGACACCGAAGCGTTGTTCTTCGTCGATGATCAACAATCCGAGATGGCTGAACGTCACATCTTTTTGCAACAGGCGGTGGGTGCCGATGACCACATCCACCTGGCCAGCAGCCATGGCAGCCAAAGTTTGCTGATGCTGCTTGGGCGTGCGAAAGCGCGATAACAGGTCGATCCGCAGTGGAAACGACTCCATACGTTTGCTGAAGGTCTCGTAGTGCTGCTGGGCCAGAATGGTGGTAGGAACCAATACCGCCACCTGCTTGCCATCGATGGCAGCGCGGAAGGCTGCCCTCAGCGCCACTTCGGTCTTGCCGAAACCAACATCACCACAGACCAGACGATCCATCGGCTTGTCAGAACTCATGTCAGCCAGAACGGCCTCAATAGCCTGTGACTGGTCAGGCGTTTCCTCAAATGGAAAAGAGGCAGCGAACTCCTGATACAGCATATCCGGCGGTGAAAAGGCAAAGCCGTGGCGCATTTGCCGATGGGCCTGTAGACGAACCATCTCTTGCGCCATGGCGAGGATGTCACGCCGCACCCGTTGCCGGGTACGCTTCCATCGTGTTGATCCGAGCTTGTCCAAGGCTACTTCGGCACCGGCCACACCGCTGCTGTACTTGCTGACCCGGTCCAGCTGGTCAACGGGAACGTAGAGCTTGTCCTCATCGGCATAGACGACCAACATGAAATCGTTGATCTGATCGCCAACCGTCAGCGTGTGCAGGCCAGCATAGCGCCCAATGCCATAGTCGCCATGCACCACCAAGTCGGTCTCATTGAGGGCAGCAAAACTGGCCAGCAGCTGGTCGAGATAACGACGATCGGTCTGGCGCTGCCGCAGTCGAGCGCCAAAGATATCCTCTTCTGTTAGCAGTACCAGATGGCTATCGGCATGAATCAATCCCCGCGGCACATCACCAACCACCATGGCGACGTGGCCATCACCACCATGCCACTGCAACACAGCCTGCCACGATGGTAGCTCCATGGTGGGCAGACGTTGATCAGCCAACAGTTCATGAAGCCTCTGCTGCTGTCCGATGGTTCGCACGACGATGGCGACGCGGTAGCGCTGCTGCTGCCACTGTCGGATGGTGGTGGCCACTGTGGCCATGATGGAGCCATGGCCGTCGCGCTGTTCACTGTGAAAACAGGGCGTGGCTTCACAGGAGATGGCTTGGTAAGGCGTGTCGTCGTCATGGTCTAGCGTCAAGCCAGGCCAGTTATGCCAGCGACGGGTCATCTCTTCCATGGACAGGTAAAGCTCCGGCACCGGTACTTCCGACCTGACCATCTCCTGTTGCCAGTCAGCACAGGCCGCCATGACGCCGCTATCGATCAGAAAGGCCGCCTGTGTCGGCAGATAATCGAAAAAGGTATCGGTATGGGCATAAAAAAGTGGTAGCAGATGCTCCATGCCGGGCATCTTTTCGCCTCGCAGGAGATGCTGATAAAAGTTATCGTCGCCAGCCTGACCCATGAGTCGGTTATAGTAATGGGTGCGGAAGGTCTCGATCGTGGTGGGTTCGAGAATGACCTCACAGACTGGTAGAGCATGCAGACGTGGCATATTGTCCCGTGAACGCTGGCTGACCGGATCAAAACGACGGATCGTTTCCACCTCATCGCCAAACAGCTCAATACGCACGGCCTCAGCCTGTGTTGGAGGGAACAGGTCAATAATGCCGCCGCGCACGGCAAACTCACCGGCCTCCTGCACTTGGCTGACAGGATGGTAGCCGGTTTCGATCAGGAAGCGGCGCAGGGCCGGCAGGTCGATCTGGTCGCCAACCGCCACTGAAAAACCATTTTGTGCCAGCACCGCAGCAGGCATCAACCGTTGCATCAAGGCCGCTGGAGTCGTGATCACAATGGCACAGGTACGGCCTGATCCATCACCAGCTGTGACGGCCGTGACACCGTGCATCTGCGTCAAACGGAATAGGGTCGCCAGTCGGGCACCGACACGGGCCGGGTCGGGGGATAAACGCTCACCCGGCATCACCCCCCAACCCGGAAACGGTAGCAGCGCCATAGAACGCTGCTGGTCAGCGGTAAAAAAGAGCAGCTCACGATAAAGCGAATCGACGCGGATGTTGGATGGCACCACCACCACCAACGGCCCGGAAAATTGCTCGGCCATCTGGACGGCACACCAAGCCAAAGCGGCACCGGGCCAATGGGCTACAGCTACCCAGCGACCGACACCATCCTGCATCTGCCGCCACAACGCCGTTGGCAGCCAATCAGCTTGTTTTATCTTATGGCGCTCCATGAGGGATGTTGTAGTAATGAGGATGGTCGGGCTCGGACAGAATCCCTAGCTCCAGCACCCGCTGCATCTCACCGATACCATCAGCGACCGTGCGGCTGATGGCAAAACCAAGCCGCTGTTGAATCTTGTCAAAACGGACACGATAGTCACGGGGATCATCCTTCATCTCCATACGCCGGATACGTGCTTCCGGAAAGCGTCGTAGCAGCTGATCCAGCAACATGCCTTTGGTGTAGTTCTCATCGTTGTCACCAACATTAAAGACCTCACCAGCCACCGATTCCGGCGCTGCGTCCAACACCTTGAGCATGGCGTTAGAGAAATCAGCCACATGACAGTAGGGACGCCAGAACTGCTCACCAAATACCACCAGCTCGCGACCGAGCGCCAACTCCTTGGTAAATTCGTTGACGGTCAAATCAAACCGCATGCGAGGGGATAGACCATAAACAGTGGCAAAACGCAATGCTGTCGGGCAGAACCCGGATGGCCGTTCCATCTCATGCAGCATGTATTGCTCAAACCGTACTTTCAGCTCGGCATAGAGCGACACCGGCGATAAAGGTGACCCCTCGTCGACAAAACCACCTGGATCCGCCATCTTGCCATAATTGCTGCATGTCGATGCAAAGATGAAGCGGGAGATCCCGAGACGAACGCTCTGATTCAGCAGATAAAGAGAGGCTTCCCAATTGGTACGATAAGCCAGATCTGGCTGCCGCTTGCAGGCTGGATCGCCGACAATGGCAGCCAGATGAACAACAGCATCGATCCTCTGGTACTGATTCAGAATAACGTCCACATCGGTGGTATCGGTGATATCACAGCGGTGGAAATGAAAGTGGCTATGCTCCCAGACATCTAGCAGCGACTCACCACCGAAGTTAAGGTTATCAAGACAGACAACCCGATCACCACGCTGTAACAGGCGCCGTATCAGAATGGAACCCACATAGCCAGCCCCACCGGTCACCAGCACCGTTTTCATCAGGATCTGAACTCCCCATGAGCAAACATCATGGTATGATCCGCGCCATCATCACCCATGGCGTACAGCTGATGGGCACCCGGGCCCCAGCCATCACGAGAAACCGACGGGCCATCCTCCCGCTCCAGCATATCACACCCCCGGATGATGGATTCCCGAATCACTTCAGCTCGTGTCAGATTGCCACGTGGTGAACGTTTTGGGTCGTGCTTGAGAAGGTCTACCATCTGGTCAAGACGATCAAGCAGAGCGGATGAAATCCGTAGTGAAATAACTTTCTGAGACATAATTATTGTACCTGACCTGACTGTTTTCGAATAGGTTCCGTCTGTCGGATGTTGAACCGACAGTCGATGCACAAACCTGGCATCTGCGAAGGGATTTCGCAAGAAGCATACCCGCTCTTCAGTTGCAATCACATTTCACTACAGCAAGATTACGTTTGGCCAGCTCGTGACCGGCATCAGCCGCCCTTTGCCACCAGATAACAGCGCGTTGGACATCCTGTCGCGTACCGATACCGGTAGCCAGCAGGTAGCCCAGATGGAACTGCCCCTCCACCACGCCACGTTGGGCCAGACGCAGCAGTAGCCGGAAAGCCACCTGGGTGTCACCTCGTTCAAGGGCCTGATCCACAGCACTCATAGCCTCAGGTTGTGGCTGTGACGCCGCCTCGGCGTCCCAACCGATCTGCTGCTCATAGTCGCTGCGGGAAAAATGACGGTAGAACTGGTTGTACAACCGATCAACCAACTCACGATCCGTTAGATCGTCATAAATATGACGATATTGCTGGCGATAGGCCTCAAGGGTCATCAGTGGCAGCTGCCGTTGTGCTGGAGCCAAACCGACCTGTTGATCAAACCGGGCCCGTGGCAGGTGGCGGTAGAACTGTTCATACAGAGCATCAGCCAGAGCTTGATCGCTGACCTCATCGTACAGACCAGGATAGCGCTGCCGGTACTGTGTCAGGGTCATCACGGGTACGTGATCATGCTGCCGTTGTTGTTGCTGCTGCCCGGATGGCTTGCTGGCCTGCGGTTGACCCACCTGCTGTTGGGGTGTTGGCTGCTGTGGCGGTCCCGCCTTTGAGGGGGTCGATGAGGTAACAGGGGAAGGTGCAGCAGCGGCAGTCCCCCGTAACTGCTGCGCCAACTGACCAATTAAAGCGGCACGCCTGCCATCCAACTGGGCCGTTGATGCGCCTGCTACCGCACCACCACCCCGAGCTGATGTCTGTTGTTGCTGCTGTGCCATCTGCTGCGCCATCTGTTGCCACATTTGCTGCCCTTGGGCCGGATTTTGTGCCAGGGTCTGCTGCATGTTCTGCAGGGTGGCATCATCCTGTCCAGCCAGCGTATCCACCATTTGACGCATGCTGCTTTCGTCGGCCGATCCATTGGCAGCCAACTGTTGGGCCATCTGGTCGAAAGAGACGGGTGGTGGCGCTCCCGCTCCTGCTCCGTCCTGACTGGCCGCCATCATGGTCCCGGCCACTTGTGCGATTTGACCCATCATGGCAGCCTTCTGTTCTTCCGGCATGGCACTGGCTGCCACGGCTGCCATTCCAACGATGGCGTCAGCCGGATTGGCCGTTGCGCCTTTTTTTGACTCCGTTGGCTGTTGTTCCTGACTGGCAGAGGCATCGACCTGTTCTGACCCGGGCTGCTGTCCCTGTCGACCCAGCTGCGGCAACAACAGCGGTACAAGACCTAACACAACCAGCCCGACAGCCATACGTTTCCACACACCGGTGATACGCATTTTACGCCATCGATAGCGAACATTGAGCGCATAATTGCGCTGCATCATGTTGTTAAGACTGGCCACCAGCTGACTGCTGATCAGGTCAGCGGGATAATGGGTGGCAAAACGGATGTGCTGTGCATCCTGATGAGTCTGCAATTTGACATGATGACGAAACAGCTCGACGAAACTGGTCAGCTCGTCAGCAAAAAAACGCTTACAGTAGCGCTTGTCGTGATCAGGAGAAAACAGCACAACGCCCAAATCCGTCACGGCAAACCAAAGGCGGTCGGCCAGCTTGGTGCGATACGCTTCAGGGATCTCCTCAATCGTTTCCAGCAGGTAGCGCACCTGTTCGTCAACGGGTATCAGTGTCTTGAGGGCCGTACGAACCTGTTGTTCTTCCATAAAACGTTAACTACAGTCGCAGGTCACTTGCCCTGTCCCGTCGCTGCTGCAGGCGGCTGTGGTGCAGCCACTTCCTGAAACCCTTCCGGTAGCTGAAACAGCTGTTCTGGTTGCACCCCTTCCTGAATACTGGTAACTTCAAAACGGAAAGGTTGTTGGCCCGTGGTGCGTACTGGTAGACGCAACTGCTTGTCGACCCACTGGGTATAGCTTTGGGTCTTATTTTGAAACGACTGACTGATTTCCCAACGCTCTGCCTCACGACCGTGGATGGTCTCATAACCGATCAGGCGACGTTCCATGGTCGGTCCATTTTCAGCCTTTTGACGCAAGATGACATGACGCGAGGGATCAGCCCATAAGGTCATCCGTAAAGGTGGCTGATTGGGATAATGGACCTGAATATCCCATTGATCCGTCATAACGCCACCATGCAGAACCTCCTGTCCCAGACGGTTGCAACTGGTTTTGGGTGCCGTCATGGCAGCCGTCTGACCAGCTGCCTGTTTCGCGGTGCATGGGCTATCCGGATCACCGGGTAGCTTATCTATATCCGGTTCCGGAGGTACCGGGCCAGCGATACCTTTATGGTAACGACGCTGCTCGGGCATAATAGTCCAGAGCTGCTTGCTGCCCCTGTCCCCTAACACAACCTTGGTGACACCGTTGTGACTGCCCTCAGCACGAAATCGTGTGGCATCAACGTGGACACGGACTGTGGCCTGCTGTGCCGGATTACTGCTATCGGTCATAACCATCTCGGCCATGAAAGGCGTGGTATACCACTGGGAAGAGGCCTGTCCTGATTGTATGGGTACCACGGCCAGTAGGGCATTGCTCCCCAGAGCTATCCATAAAGAGCGCTGCTGCATCGTATCACCTCATAATCCCTGATAAGAATGTTGCCGACCGGTGTTATTGTGCCTGACTGGCAGCGATAAGTCCACCCAATGCCTCGGCAACGTGGGCTATGACTCCGTTCCAATCTCCCGGAGTCTGCTGGCGAAACAGTCGTGCCGTGGGAAACCACGGGGTCTGTTCTCCCTGCCGCAACCAGCGCCAGTCGGGCACATCTCCCAGCAACACCCACAGCGGATGCCCCAATGCACCGGTCACATGCGCCACCGACCCATCAACGCAGACCACCAGATCGGTCAGGGAGATGATGGCTACCGTATCCATGAAGTCATGGATCTCGGACGACAGGTCGAGAACATGAGCTGCCGACAGCTGACGCAGCCACTGCGCCGGAGGCCCGATCTGCAATCCAACCCACTCCACGCCATCCAGCTCAAACAGCGGTTGCAATAGGGCACCATCACGAATGGAACGATGAAAGTCGCAGACATAACTGGTCGATGATGCCCAGGCTAGTCCAACCCTCAGGGAATGTTTCCTGGTGCCTAATCTCTGTCGCCAATAGTCCCTGACGCTGTCTTTAACAAACAGATAGGGTAGCGTCTGCGGTACATCGGACAGTTCTGTCTGAAACAGGTAAGGACAACACAACAGGGGTAGATAGGCGTCATGGTCGGGGTAAGGCCCGCCGCGTGGACAGACCTGCTGTACCCCGGGCACGCTCGCTGCGATCGACAAACTGACCGCATGGACAGCAGCGATGACGTGTACCCCCTGTTGTGCCAGCGGTAGGGCATAGCGTAGATACAGCAGAGAATCGCCTACACCCTGATCAGCTATCAGCAGCACTCTTTTGCCAACCGGGTCCTGACCATCCCATGGTGGCTGCTGTGGATCAAGCGCCAATCCGGCCATGATACTACGACGACAATCTTCCTGATACCAGCTCCAGGTTAGATTGCGCCATCCCTCACGATAACGACCCATCGACAGCAGCATGAAAGCATGAATGAAAAAGGCATGTGACGCTGGCGCCAGTTGGATGGTGTGCAAAATACAGTCGATGGCTTCATCAAAGCGGTTCTGCTCTCTCAGGACAAAGGCCAACCCATTGCTGGCAGCAGCATTATTGGGTTCCAAAGCTACAGCCTGACGCAGATATTCTTCCAGACGCAGGATCTTGGACTGATAAAAATCGAGCGAGGGATTGCCTTGGTAGGTATGATTGTATTGCCGATAAATGGCGGCTGTCAGATTGGTCAGATAATGACCGGTATGCTGGTCCAGAGACACCGCCCGTTCATAGCAGGTAACAGCCTCATGCCAGCGCTGTTGATGCTCCAACAGATAACCAAGACTATGCCAGGCAGCGGCATAGTGCGGTTGTTGATCCAGCACCCGACGTATGCAACGTTCGGCCGGCGCCACGTCGCCCCGTTGTGACAGTGCCAATCCCAGATAGTGTTGCGCCATGACGTGGTCAGGTTGTCTGACGATCAGACCGACCAAGGCCATCAGAGCCTGATCCGGCTGTCCCTGATAGTAGCACTGGCGACCCATCTGCCACAGATCGTCGTCACTATGCTGGGACAGATCAACCATAGGCTGATACCAGTCAGCAGCCTCCTGCCATCGGCCTTGGTTAACCAGCAACAAGCCAATCTGGATGCGCGCCTCAGCATGATCGGGCTGAAGCTCTAACACCCGGTCGTAGCAGGCCCGCGCTACCGGCAAGGACTCCGGATCGACAGCAGTCTGCCCGGCGATACGCATCAAGGTCTGCACCAGCAAACTGGCTATGGTGCCATGATCCGGTTGCAGCATCAGGGCATATTCGTAATGGACAACCGCCTGAGGCAGCTGACCCTGGCGCGACCGCACCGTTGCCAGGTTATAGTGGCCTTCGGCACAGTGGATATTGCTGTCAACAGCCTGGGTAAAGCAGAAGGCAGCGGACGCTAGGTGGTGCTGCATGAACTCCAGCGCACCCAGATTGTTCCAGGCATCAAAGACATCGTTCTGAATAGCCAAGGCACGCCGGTAGCACTGTGCTGCATCACCAAGCTGTCCCTGCTCGTGACAGGCCTGACCCTGTTTGAGCCAACCCGCCACGTCAGAAGCCACGTACTGCGAAAAAGAGCCGTTCAATGCAACTTTTTATAGTGAATACGATGGGGCTGATCAGCTGCTACGCCCAGCCTCTTATGGCGGTCTGCCTCATAATCCTGATAGTTGCCCTCAAAAAAGAACAGCTGCGATTCACCCTCAAAGGCCAGAATGTGCGTCGCGACCCGGTCGAGAAACCAGCGGTCGTGGGATACCACCACGGCACTGCCGGGAAATTCGAGCAGTGCTTCTTCCAGGGACCGCAGCGTTTCAACATCCAGATCGTTGGTCGGTTCATCCAACAGCAACAGATTACCACCCTTGCGCAGTAATTGCGCCAGATGAACCCGATTGCGTTCACCACCAGACAGCACCTTACATTTTTTCTGCTGATCCGTGCCTTTCATGTTGAACCAGGAGACATAAGTTCGTGAGCTGATACTACGATCTCCCAACTGCAACATCTCCTGACCATCGGAGATGACTTCCCAAGCCGTCTTTTCTGGATCAAGCGACTCGCGGCTCTGATCAACGTGTGTCAGCACCACCGCATCGCCCAAACGCAAGCTGCCCTGATCGGGCTGTTCTTCTCCGGTTAACATCCGCAGAAAAGTCGTTTTGCCCGAACCATTGGCGCCGATCACTCCCAAAATGCTGCCACGTGGCAAGGTAAAGGAGAGGTTGTCGATCAACAGCCGATCACCAAACCCCTTGCAGAGACTTTTAGCCTCCATGACCACCTCGCCCAAGCGCGGACCAGGAGGAATGAACAGGCTGTTGGTCTCGCGGCGCTGGTCACGATGACGTGCCGCCAACTCCTCGTAAGCGTGAATACGCGCCTTGTTTTTGGCTTGTCGCGCCCGTGGCGCGGCACGCACCCACTCCAGCTCGGTCTGTAACCGCTTGCGTAGCGCATCGTCCTCACGCTTTTCCTGCGCCAGCCGCTGCTCTTTCTGTTCCAGCCAGGAAGAATAATTGCCCTGCCACGGAATACCACGACCACGATCCAGCTCAAGAATCCAGCCTGCCGCGTTATCGAGGAAATAACGGTCATGGGTAACGGCTACCACTGTGCCGGCGTAGTCCTGCAGATAATGCTCCAGCCAAGCTACCGACTCAGCATCAAGATGGTTGGTCGGCTCATCAAGCAGCAACATATCGGGCGCCGAAACCAACAACCGACACAAGGCGACACGCCGCTTCTCACCACCGGAAAGGTGGGTCACGTTCTCGTCCCAAGGAGGCAAACGCAAGGCATCCGCCGCGATTTCCAGTTTTCGGTCCAGCTCCCAGCCATCGGCATGGTCGATCGCTTCCTGCAATTCGCCCTGCTCTACCAGCAAGGCATTCATCTCGTCATCGTCCTGCACCTCGGCAAAACGCATCGAAATGTCATTAAACCGATCCAGCAACGCCTTGACAGGAGCCACCCCCTCCTCAACGTTGCCTCTAACGCTTTTGGTGACATCCAACAGCGGTTCCTGCGGCAAATAGCCGACTCGAATTCCGGGTGCTGGCGTCGCTTCCCCATTAAAGTCGCGATCGATACCAGCCATGATCCGCAGCAGGGATGACTTGCCGGCCCCGTTGAGTCCCAGAACGCCAATCTTGGCTCCTGGTAGAAAAGAAAGGCTGATGTTCTCCAGGATGACCCGTTTGGGGGGTACCACCTTGGTCATCCGGTACATGGTGTAAATGTATTGAGGATTTGCCATAGTCGTCTAATCTATACCGCCGTCAACCAAGCAGCATGGGACCGATCACGCCCATGGACTATATCGAAGAAACGATCCTGAATAGCCTTGGTCACTGGACCGGCACACACCGCACCAATCTGACGGCCATCCAGCTCCCGGATGGGCGTTACTTCAGCTGCTGTGCCCGTGAAGAAGGCCTCATCGGCAATTAACACCTCATCGCGCGGAAAGCGCTGTTCCTGCACCGACAAGCCCATTTCTCGTGCCAACGTGATCACCGTATCGCGCGTGATACCTTCCAGAGCCGAATCCAGCGGAGGTGTCTTGAGAACATTATGGCGCAAAATAAAGACATTCTCCCCAGACCCTTCGGCAACAAATCCCTCGGTGTCGAGCAGCAGGGCTTCGTCGAAACCACAGGACAAGGCTTCTGTCTTGGCCAGTACTGAGTTAGGGTAGTTGCCAACCGCCTTGCAGCGTGTCATGGTGACGTTAGGATGATGTCTGGTATAAGAAGAGGTCTTGACGCGAATACCATGCTTCAATCCTTCTTCACCCAGATAGGCCCCCCATTGCCAAGCTGCAATGGTAGCGTGCACAGCACAGGGACCCGGATTGAGCCCCATACTCTCGGCACCGTAAAAAACCAGCGGACGGATATAGCCAGCCTGGAGCTGATTAGCTTTCAATACCGCCAGACAAGCCGCCACCATTTCATCGTAGCTCCAGGGAATCTTCATATTCAGGATATGTGCTGACCGGAATAGACGCTGAATGTGCTCCTGTAACCGAAACACCGCCGGGCCCGATTCAGCGTGATAACACCGAATCCCCTCAAAAACCCCGTAGCCATAGTGAAGCGTATGGGTCAACACGTGAACCTTGGCCTCACGCCACTCCACCATCTGACCATCAAGCCAAATCTTGCCGTCTCTATCCTGCATCGCTCACCCACCCAACTTCATTATTTTCTGAACAATAACACAAAATTGCCTCCCCGCATATTGATCAACGGGGTCTGTTCCTCGGTATCATATTTCTTCGATAGAATCGGTACACTGGTCTTAACATGCGCCAACAGCTCCTTGGCAGAAACACGTCCATCGACGGGATCCTTGTCGGCCTCTCCTTTCAGACCACTCAACAGGGAGTACGTGAATACCCCGTGTCCCAAATCGGCCACCTCAGCAGCCTCCTGGGTTTTGGAAGTAGCCGTGGCCACATGGATCCCGGTTGATCGTGACAACAAGGCCATGGGACGATTGTTTTCCAGATTGACCAACGCATCCAGCAACGCGCCGGAATAACAGGCATCAATCAGCAACAAAACATTACGTGCACCAATGGACGCAATCAAATCGGCCATCGACGACGAAGGCACCGCATGCTCCTGGATATAGCGCTCGGATGTGCTCTCATTATCGTGCGGAATAAAAAACCAGCGATCCTGCAGCGCCACACCGTGTCCAGCCAGATAGATCACCACCGTGTCCTGTGGAGCGCTCTCCTTGAGCTGGCGCCAACGCTGCTCAATCATGCTCTTGGTGGCTTGCTCGTCGAAAATATCATAAACATGCACATTCTTATAGAGTGGATCGATGTTTTTGGCAAGATAATCACGCACTCCAGACGCATCGGCGACGCTGAAGGAGAGATTCATCTTTGCATTCTTGTAACGGTTGATACCGATCACAAACAGATGGATCTCGGGAGGACGATGGGCCGAGCTGGATGCCGACGAAGCATGCGCATAGCTGCTTTGGACCATCTCCCCTTCGATCCGGTCCTTGCTCAAGCCAACAGCTGTGAATCGGTTATTACCATCCACAGGAGAAACCCGATAGGTGATCGTCCTGATTTCGGTGCCATTGCGACCCTCCTCCCGACTACTTTCCTGCGCCAGTTCAGGATCAACGATCTTGTCGTTATGAAACAACCTGACACCGCTGATGCCACCCGACCCCTGGCTTTCAACACGCAACGTGACCTGGATGCGATCGCCATCATCAGCGCCACTCTCCGTAACGGGCGTAACCGAGGTAATCTCCACTTTGGGTGGCAAATCAAAACCATCCGCAACCGCCGCTGCTGCTGGCATATCGATGGGCCGACCCGACAACAGCTTAGCCATCAGGGTAGGACGATAGTACCCCTCCAGAAAACCATCGACACCAAACGACTGCTGGCCAACATTCCAGCGCACCGCATCCAGACGTTCCTCTACCTCTCCGTCCAGCGTACCGTCAAATAAACCACTGGGAGCAACGGCAGCCCAGCCTGATTTAATGGACACCATGCGAACAAGCTCAGTACCAGACAACACACTCCAAAAACGGGCCGTCAAGTCAGCACTGACCGACGACAGCGTTTGGCCATCGTGCGAAAAAGCCAACTGGTTGATGCGTCCCTGATGCCCCACCAGCTTCCTGCCAGGGCCAGCCAGATCTGTGGTAGGCCACAGCTGGATGTTGGCATCATCGCCCGCCGCTGCCAACAAGCCACCGTCCGGACTAAAGGTCAGCGTACGTACCGGCTGGTCCGATACCTGTACCGATTGCGCAGGAGCCTGCCACTGACCCGTGCGCCACAGGGCCACATGGCCATTGTCCAATCCTGCTGCCAATCGGTCTCCGGATGGACTCCAGGATAGCGCCGACACAGCAGCACCCGATCCGGCCAGTTGCGCCTGCATCATCCCCGTTGCGATCTGGCGAATGCGGACAACACCATCCGCATGGGCGACAGCTACCAATTTCTCGTCGTTGCTGACAGCCATGGTGACAGCCGGCGACGGATCGTTCATGGTGCGCTCCTGCTTGCCGGAAGCCACCTGCCATAAGCGTACCGCGCCATCCTGCCCAGCAGACAACAACGAAGTTCCACGGGATAATGAGACGATCCTGTTCACCGCACCAACGTGGCCTTCCAGCCGCTGCAGTAACCGTTGCTGACCACCACCAGCCTGTTTGTCGTCATATTCCCAGACCAGAATGGAACCGTCCACTCCGCTTGATGCGAAGGAGGGTTTTGTCCCCAGAAAAACCAGATCGGTGATCGCGCCACGATGCCCCTGAAATTCATGCACCCGTTGTCCGGTCTTCAGACTCCACAACTGCCAGCTACCCATGGCATTGGCACTGATAAACCAGGATCCGGACGTATCGAACAAACCAGCCGTCATGGCCGCTGCATAACGCGAGCGAACGGTGAAGACCGGCTTCAGCGCCTGACGGATATTGCTATGAATGGCTGTCTGAATATTACGGGCCGGTACGTTGAATGGAGCAGCATCCGTTGACACGGTCACCATCCCAACGGATGCAACGGCCAGACAAGCGGCCACAGCGACCGAAAGATGGATACTTCCCGGACGGGTCATGGTTCCTCCTGACAGTTCCTGGTTACAAAGGCCAGTTACCAATGGTAATGTTGCCAACGCCATGGCGTTGCACCACTGGTTTCCTGGCAACATGCGTCACGGCAATATCACCCACTCCAGTCAATACGATATCGGCTTCCTTCGCCTGGCCATTCACTTTGACATGACCTGTACCCGCCAGCTTGACCTGCAAATGACCCATCTGACCCTGATGGATAGTGACATGGCCACTGCCCGCTACGGTAACAGCAAGATCTCCCGTCACCCGTTTGGCTTCGACATCGCCGCTACCGGCAATCTCAATAGTCGTCGGGCAAATCAGCTGCCCCAGATGGGCCGCACCGCTACTCAGTGAAAAATGAATAGATGCCGCTTCCATGTCACCGATACGATAGGAGCCTACACCACGACCCACCCGAATCGCTGTATGATATGGCACAGAGAGCTGGATCCGTACCGGTTGTTCCACCTCACCCGACGTGACACGATGGGTGGTGCCACCAATGTTGACACTGACGTTATTGGAGTGACCGGAAACAACGGTCGTGACCCCCGTACCACTCACACTGGTCACCGCGCCGTGAGCTTTGCTACCATCAATTTTTAACGTATTTTGCTGTAGCGAATACTGGATAGCTGCCAGAGCGGATTCCGGCCCACTCATCTGCAACGTGATCGCCGAGCCGCTGGTGGCAACAATCTCGACGTCACCAGCAACCTGCTCAAGCTGAAGGGATGTGGCGACAAACCGCTCTGATCGCGATGATAAAGTGCCTGCGGCCATCCCGTGGTCAGGGCAGGCCACCGCCATCAATACCCACAGTAGGGTGGTAACTCCCGCAGACCTTACCACCTGATGACTGCTACTTGATAGCCGCGAACTGGACACGACGATTGACCGGATTGGCGGTGTCATTCTTATCCAACGGTTTGAAGGGTCCCTCGCCAATGGTGCGCAACCGCCCCTGCCCCACTTCGAAGTGACTGACCAGATACTCCTTGACCGACTCGGCACGGTGCAACGACAACCTCTTGTTAGCTTCCACAGAACCAACGCTGTCCGTATGTCCGATAATTTCCAGAATAGCCGTCTGCTCCTTTTGCATCAGACCACCCACCTGATCGAGAAATTTTTTTGATTCTTCTTTGATTTCAGCACTGCCGAAATCAAAAGGCAACAAAAAGGCAAAATGAACCTTTTTGGCAGAAGAAGCGGCGGCAGGAGCGGTGGCAGGATCGGCAGGACGCTGCTGATTAGTCGCTGCTGGTTGGTAGGATGCTGGTTGCTGCGATGTGGTGACCGGAGGGGCAGGAGCCGCTGCCGGCACCGTTGGCGGCGGCGGAGCAGCGGAGGCAGTCGGCTGCGCTGCACCGGTCAGACGCAAGGCCCGTGTCTTGGTTGGTCCTGGCTGTTCATCGGAAGAGGCCGGGGTGTTGAGTTGATCGACTGAGGTCACCTGCGCCATCTCTTCCAGCGACAGCGCGGCACCACCCTTGGCGACGGTACTCGGTGCTGGCGATGATGCCCCCTCCTCGTCAGTCTGATAGACTTCAAAGGTCGGATTATTGGTCAGGCTGCGCGTCTTGCGCGCTGGCGCACCGGAAATCAGCCGACTTAATTCATCGACCGAGGGAGGCTCACGAAACAGGTAGACCTCGCCCGCCGATAACGACTGTAGCCAGCCAACCGCCACCAAACACGATACCCCCAACAGGCCCAGTTTTTTCACCACAGCCTCCTCCCTCTATGGACCGCTATCAATCAGACACAAATTATTGTTACCCATGTAGATGGTCACCTTGCCACGCCCTTTCAGCAACTCAAACGACGTGCCCGACTGGTCACTAAGTGACCGCAAGTCGTGCAGATCTTTCTCGTCAACGATGCGCTGACCGTTCTGCCAACAACGTAACGTTGCTTCTGTCATACGTTCGGCTTTTCCCGACGCTGAAACGCCCGCATCCACCGCCATGGCGGTCATCAAAAACACCCCAACGGCCCATAGGGCCAACTGGACCGAATGCTTCTTCATGTCCAATGGTCCGATCAATGAATCTGAATCTTGAGGCGCCCAACACCAAGGCTTCCTTGCACCCTGCCTGTGGAAGCGCGTAAATCAGCCTCGATCTTTTCCAGGGAAGGGACCTGGATCGGCGCAAATTCCTGACTTGGCACATAGGACGGCATCAGTGTGCTAATATCCGACACAGATGCGGCGCACATGATCTCCTCGGTACCACGGTTATCGAGGATCAATTCGAAGTTACCATCGGACTTGTCAATGGTTTGATCCGGAATTTCAACGGCCTGATTGCCGGCGATCATACGGTCAGGCTGGAAGCGATTGGGATAGATGCGAACAATCGACCCTTTAGCATCCTTGTAGAAACAATAAGGAAAACCGCTGCGCGACAGCGACATGCGTGCCACCAAACGGTCATTGAGCTTATAGGACCGATCCCTGGCTGTCACATAAACCGAAATCTGTTCTGGCACCGTTTCGATCTTGGGTACCGCTGGCCCTTTGTCACCGGTTGGGATAGCTGCCATGCGCACCTTGCCAGACATCAGCGAACGATACAGCTCAAAGTTGATGTTGTTGCCAGGAACCAGCCCCTTATCGGTCTGGTAACGGGTGATGGCAGAGCGGAATGGGTCGCTCATCTTGCCGTCTAGAGGCCCATGGTAATAGTCATTGCCGGTCAGGGCAGACTGGATGGTCTTGACGCGATCCTCATAAGAGAGCTGATCGTACCAGTCCTGCAACTGCTTGCTGACTTCCGGATTGGTGTCCTCAATTTCAAGACACTGCCAGTAGGGCACCTTGCTCCATTTGCCCATCAATTCGATGGCACCCAGCTCAACCAGTGTGCGCACCGCCTGTCCACTGCTCTCCGCAGCGTTCATGTTGAACTCGAAATGGATGCCAGCCTTGGCGATTTTACCTCCAATACTGGCGCCCTTGCCATTCTGGGTGACGGTGATGGTGTTGGTAGCATAGGCACCTGGGATCAACGTGCGCGATTTGAGCAGGCCAAGGTGCAGCTCCAGAGTCACCGCCGATACACTACGGTCGCGGGCAGCACCAATATCAATCACCCCGGTGGTAATGCCACCTGACTGCTTGCCGGTTTGGACCGAGTCGTCCACTTGGCTGATGGAACCGCGAATATAGACCGTCGGTAGAGGTACCTCCGAACCAATATTGGCTTTCTCGGAGAGATGGGTGACAGTATCGTTGACACCCACCTGGTTGCTCGATTCCCAGTCGACATAGGTGAACGCCTGACTGGTCTGGGACATGCGGTTGATGGCTGTCATCAGCATATCTTTGACACCCAGCTGCAACTTGCCGGTTGAGTCCGGGATATTGGTACTGGTCAGCACCAATCCCCTGACGTGATTATCAGCCAGTAACCGGTCCATACAACGCAGCGACTCGGTAAAACTGGTCATGTTGCGAATAGGCTGTGCCGAAGGGGCCATCTGGTAGGGCACCTTGTCCGGTTCAGGCAGAGTACCACCACAACCGGCGTTGATGACCAAACTGAGCAGCAGGACAGATCGAACTATTTTTTGGTGCGGCATGATCGGTACAACTTTATATCTATTTGCAAACGTTAATAACGGAACCCGTTACGACGGTCGTCACACTTTGTGGCGTCCCTCCCCCGGCGCCCACCGTCACATTACCCACATCGACGCCACATTTGGCTCCATCGGTCAGGTTCTTTTTGCTCATGGCGTTGCCATCCTGGGTCCGGTAAGTTTCCGCCATGGCACGAGACACCTTGGCGGCGCTGCCGGCATCAATATCCCTGGGTCTGTTCAACGCGTCAGCATGGATTACAGAGGGCAATAATATCAGCGTAATAAAAATAAACTTATACATGACAATCGCTCCTGACTTTGGGTCATGAACACAGGCCTCCCCCCGATTATGAGGGGAGAAGGCCTGTCAATCAATGGTCCAGCAAAACGGTTACTTGACAACACCTATGTTCATGCTGGCTTTGTTGTTCTGACCAGCCGTGGTCTGAACCACTGTACCCGCCTTGGTATTAACGGTACTACCCGCTACGGTACCACCCTGTACACCGCCAACATTCATCTCAGCCGTGTTATTTTGACCTTGGGTGTTCTGCACAGCCGTGCCAACATCCGTATTAACCGTCGTTCCAGCTACGGCACCAGGACCACTGGCACTTGATGTAGGAGTCACGGCAGTACCTGCGGCCCATACCTGACCTGTCAACACGACACCAGACAACAAAGCAACGATATACATCATTTTCATGGACTTTTCTCCCGGTAACTGTTACTTGACAACGCCGATATTCATGGTGGCCTTGTTATTCTGACCCGCTGTGGTCTGAACGGCCGTACCTACCTTGGTGTTGATGGTGCTGCCCGCTACGGTACCGCCCTGCACACCGCCGATGTTCATTTCAGCTGTATTGTTTTGACCTTGGGTGTTTTGTACTGCCGTACCTACCTCAGTGTTGATGGTGGTTCCTGCCACGGCGCCAGGACCGACCGCATAAGACCCAGCCCAGACTGAACCGGCAGACAGTACAGCCATGGACATCAGAACAGCTACATACATTTTTTTCATATAAGGTAATCTCCCAATTGATTTTTATGGATCCATTTTGCAAACAAAGTCCGCAAAAAACCCACCTGTAACAATAGCACAGGCGTAAAATATCGTGACGATACAGGACAATTCTTCAGCCTACACATCTCCTGTTAAAATAGCAACCGTTTTTTGCATGATGCTGATTTTGCTCTTGGCGCAACCCTTGCGCTTATGCGATAATCGGCCGTCGGTTTTTTTCATTTGCACACCATATCAAAGGGGCGTGATCGATCGTTATGTCAGCTCAGCCATTGAACCAGGACGAACAGACCATTTTTTATGAATTCCTGCCTGATGCCGATGCCATCGAACAGCGTCCGTTGCACAAGGGAGCCCGCCTGACGCTTTATCTGTTGACAGGGCTGGTGTTTTCGATGCTGACATGGTCGATCGTGTCAGAAATTGACGAAATTGTGGTGGCTACCGGTAAGCTGACAACCCCGCATCCCAATCTGGTGGTGCAACCGCTGGAACGGGCCATCATCCAGAAGATCAACGTTCGCATTGGTCAGGTGGTGCGCAAAGGTGAGGAACTGGCGTTGCTGGATCCGACCCTGGCCGAGGCTGATTCATCGGAGTTGCGTCGTCGTCTGCAGAGTCTGCGTGCCCAGGCGGAACGACTGGAGGCGGAAGTCAACAACCAGTCCTATCCTGTCAATAGCCACGCAACGCTTGATTCAGACCAGCAATTGCAGCAAGTGATCTGGGTTGAAAAGCAGGCCAACTACAAAGCCCGCCTGTCGCAACACAACGAACAGATCGCCCGCATCAAGGCAGCCCAACAGACCAACCGACAGGATCAGGATGCCCTTAACGCCCGTGTGCATGCGCTGGCGGAAATTGAAACCATTCAGGACAAGCTGCACAAGCAGGAATATGGCACCAAACTCAAACTGCTGGAAAGTCAGGAACGGCGTTTGGAGATTGATCGTGACCTGCGCAATGCGCGCAATCGGGAACTGGAGTTGCGCAAGGAACTGGCTGCTACTGAGGCCGAACGCGATTCGTTCCTGAAGGACTGGCGCCAGAAAGGCATGGAAGAACTGGTCAATACCCAACGCGAACGTGATAGCGTCGAGGAACGGCTTAAAAAAGCCGAAAAGGTCAGTACGTTGGTCACCCTGACCGCTCCGGAAGATTCCGTCGTGCTTGAGGTGGCCCATCGTTCAGTTGGATCGGTGGTGCGGGAGGCCGAACCGCTGTTTACACTAGTACCGATCAACTCCCTGCTGGAAGTTGAAGCCCAGATCGATTCCAAGGATATTGGTTACGTCAAGGTGGGTGATCTGGTGCGCGTCAAGCTGGATGCCTTTCCATTCCAGAAGCATGGCACCCTGTCCGGCGTGGTCGAAAGCATCAGCCAGGACGCTTTCAGTCGTAGCAGCGGCGGTGGCGATCCAGGCAGCGGTGTGGCCGCCCCAAGGAGCAGTGGCAGCAGTGCTTTCTTCATCAGCCGTGTTCGGCTAACCACCACAGAACTGAAAGAAAACCGCAAGCATTACCGCCTGCTACCAGGCATGACCTCCACTTCCGAAATTATTGTCGGACAACGCAGCGTGATCTCCTATTTCCTCTATCCGTTGCTGCGTGTTTTTGATGAATCGGTGCGGGAACCATCGTGATCCTGACCGATAGTCATGCTCATCTCGATTTTCCGGATTACGATCATGACCTGCCCGAGGTACTGGAACGGGCCGAGCAGGCCCAGATTGGTTTTATCAACACCATTGCTACCCGACTCGGTCAGGCTGCCTATCTGCGTCAACTGACGGCGCGTTGGAGTGGCATGGTGGGATCCATCGGGGTCCATCCACACTACACCTCTGAAGCGCCAGTGACCGAAGCTGATCTGACAGCGGCCTGTCGCCAAGCTGGCCCCATCGTCGCCCTTGGTGAGACCGGTCTTGATTTCCACTATCAATTCAGCGATCGACAGCATCAGATCGACAGTTTCCGGCTGCATATCCGCACAGCGCAAGCCCTGGGATTGCCACTGATCGTGCATAGCCGTGAAGCTGAAGCCGAGACCATGGCCATCATGGAGCAGGAACAGGCCTGGCGCTGCGGTGCGGTGCTGCACTGCTTCACCGCTTCCGATGCCATGGCACGCTGGGCTGTCGAGCGCGGTTTTTACCTTTCCTTTTCCGGCGTCGTGACCTTCAAGACGGCCGATACCCTACGCCAGACAGCAGCTTGGATTCCATCGGACCGTCTGTTGATTGAGACCGATTGTCCCTACCTGTCGCCCATTCCCCACCGTGGCAAGCGCAACGAACCGGCTTATGTCGTGCACACGGCAGCGGTACTGGCCGAGGTGCGCCACCAGGATCTCACCACGATTGCCGATTGTACCACCAGCAATTTTCAGCAGCTGTTTCGCATCGCACCGGCGAGTAGTTCAAGCGAGACGCTAGCCTATACCATCGGTGATGGGCTTTATCTGAATGTCACACACGGCTGCACGCTGCACTGTCAGTTCTGTCCCAAGTGGACAGCACCGATCGTGCACCATTACGATCTGTCGCTGAGACGCAACCCATCGGTCCAGCAACTGCTAACAGCCATTGAGCAGGTTTCTGAAGGGGATATCAGCCGTTACCATGAGATCGTCTTTTGCGGTTATGGTGAATCCACCCTGCGACTGAATGTGCTGCTAGAAGTAGCGGCTGAAGTCAAGCGTCGTGGTGGTCGACGGGTGCGGATCAATACCGATGGTCTGGCCAATCGCGTCTATGGTCGCGATGTCACCCCCCAGTTCAGAGGTTTAATTGATGCCATCTCCATCTCCCTTAATGCCCAAGATGAAGAAACCTACAATCGCCACTGTCAACCGGCCCTGAGTGGCTCCTATGCAGCCATGCTGGCCTTTGTTGAGGCCGTGCGCCAGCATGTGCCGGAAGTCACATTGACGGCGATCCGGGGATTACCCGGGGTGGATATCGATGCTTGCCGCCGTATAGCCGATACGCTGGGGGTGCATTTTCGCATGAGGATACTCCATCAACTAGGTTGATGATCCTTACTCTTCAGTCCTACTCTTCGGCATCATGGGGCTCACTTCTGGGACCGGTAACCGTGTAGAACGATAGCTCGTCGTTGGCGCGCTGTTCCTGACTGACTACCAGCAGGGCTTCTGTGCTATGCCACCCCTGTAACACCAGACCAGTGCGCCCATCGATACTGATCAGATCACCATAGCTGACACTGACGCCATCGATGGTGCAACTACCCAGGTGCTCCTGGACCATCAGATTTTCACAGCCTACCACACAGCACTTCTGCAGCTGGGCAGCCACCAGGGAGGCATGGGAGGTATGGCCTCCACGCGCCGTCAACAACCCATCACAGGCGGCGATCTCACGAATGTCATCCGGTACGGTATCGTAGCGGATCAGGATCAGTGCGGTATCCGGATGCTGTCGACGCATGCCGGTGATCTGCTCCATGGTAAAAACAGCCCGGCCGCATAGAGCGCCACCACTGACTCCAATACCGCGCCCCAGCCTCTTGCCATCTTCCTCGGCCAGATTGGTAAACCGATACAGGGTTTGTCGCGTTGTCACGGAAACCATATCCCGGGTCTGCAGCAGAAACAGGCCACTTGGATCGGCTCTGTCGAAGGTGAATTCGATTTCCTGCGGATTCCAGCGATGGTTCTCAATCAAATTGCAGACAACACGCAGCAATTCCTGGTAAATGGCTGGAAAACAGTGTTCCAGACTGGTATCGGGATCGCGGCCGTCCTCATAACACTGGCTACGTGATACTGGTAGCGTCGCTACTAAACCACCGACAATATCCTCACCCTGGTTACCGGGGGTGTAATCGCCCCATAACAGCACCTGATCGCGCTTGCGATGTAGCCGCGATGTGAACAAAACACCACTGCCAGATTGTGGTCCCAGATTACCAAAAACCATCCGTTGTAGCACAACGGCGGTGCCCCAGTCGTTGGCCACCTCCATGATACGCCGGTATTCACGCGCTTTGACGCTATTCCAGGAGTGAATGACCAGATGAATCCCCATCAGCAGCTGTTCCCATGGATCATCGGGGATCTGTACGCCATGGGCCATGGCGGTGTGGCGGTAGGCTCGCGCCAGTTCAGCCATTTGCTCGGCGTTGAACTCACGTTTGCGATGGACATTGCAGCGCCGCTTAAAGGCACGCATCAACTCGCTGAAGATGGTGCGACTGACATCGTGACACATGCTCCAGGACTGAATAAAACGACGATAGTTGTCCCAGGCAAACAAGGCATTGCCCGATCGTTGCGCCAAGCCAGCCACGATGGACTCATTCATGCCAACATTGAGAATGGTCTGCATCATCCCTGGCATAGAGATCAGGGCACCACTACGTACCGACAGCAGCAGTGGCCGATCAGGCAAGCCGAATTGTGTTCCGGTACCCTGTTCGATGGTGTGGATCTGGGCCCGCAGACGTTCGAGAAAATCCTCCCAAGCTGGTGGATAGTGTCGGATAATCTGGCGACAGCGAAAAAATTCTGTCGTGACCACGACACCTTCCGGGACGCATCCCCCTTCTCCCAGAGCAGCCAGCTGCACCAGATTAAAGCCCTTGTTGCCCAGGTGAACCGGGTTGTTGCTGTAGGGCGATGGATGATGGATAGGACAAAACAGCTTGGCTGGATCGTAAGTCATGAGCAGATTGAGCCCACGCGGATCGAGACGGGTTTGCTGACGCTCCAGCGTGCGCTGAATACGGCTGATAAAACGATCAAAAGACTGTAAACCAAGCGACTGGGCCATCAGATCGCGCATGAATTGCTCCTGCACCCGTTCTATGGTCACCTTCATATCGTGACCATAGAGCCTCGCATAACCGGGCAGAAGCAATTCACGTGGAATAGCCGGGATGATGAGAACCAGATTGTCCCGGTGATAACAAGTGTAGTGGGTATAAATGACGTCCCGTAAGGCCTCGGCAAAACCGCGGAAAATGTCTTGATACTGTTTGAAGGAAAAGGGTGAAAAGGGTGCCAGATCGAGCGATTGTTGCAAGGTCATCAGATGACTCTGCAACTTGCGTGACGTGATGCCATCAATGGCGAGCGCTCGCAGGAACAAGCGGGAATATTTCAGCGCCCGGAAACAGGTGGCCCGGGTGATAAAGTCTTCTGGTATGCGGAAAATCAGCCGTTCCAGATACAGGTTGACCAGATTTTCGAGTCGGAACGACAGCGTCAAGGCATCAAATTTTTGTTCCTGGTAGGCACCATAAACCGACGGGATGCCGACAGCGATGTGTCGCTTGCGATGGATCGTCTCGTGCACAGGAAAAATATTGTCGCTCAGAATGATCCGCTGCAACGACTCCAACGTGTTCAACAGGATCTCCAGACCGGATGTCTCATCCTCATCCTGACGACCGCTTAGCAACTCAAGCAGCTGTGCCTTGTCAGGCAATTGGGCATCGTCGATCTGCCGTACGATCTGCTCCACCCCGTGATGTTCCAGGTGATACTTGCGATGGAGCAGATGGAACATCTGAATCAGTAACACCACCCGACGCCGATCGTTGGCAGAACCGGTACCACTACGATCGATCTGTTCAGCGATGGCTTCAATCGGTACAGTCAACAGGTGCTCGACGTAGGGAATCTGTTCGAATAGCTGCTGCATGACCTGGTGGACCCCGTCAAACAGAGGCCCTGATGGTGGCGTGCGTGTCAGGATCTCTTGGGGTACACAGGCATGTAGTGGCGTGCTGTCGCCGTTGTGCCAATAGAGAATGATCCCCCGCACCAAGTCAACAATCAGATTGCTGCTCTCGACATGGCATTGCTTGCGCAGAAAATGGATCAGATGATCCTGCCTCTGGGCCAGCGTGTCGTCCAGCTCGGTGGAAACAAGCCGCAGCTCCCCTTCAGCACCAATATCGTTGAAGTAAACCGGTAGCAGCCGTGCGAACTGCCGCACCAGATTGGCAACCAACCGGATATCACTGTTTAACAGACGTGTAACCTCTTTTTGGAACAGGTCGGTATCGCGGATGCAGGTTCCGGTCAGTTTGAGGTTGATAATCAGCGCCGACAGCAACGTTGAGCACCAGCGCGGGTGGCGTACGATCAGGTTGAGCCAGACACGGATGTTGTCTAGGTGGGCCGGGTTAGCAATCGGTTTCCAGTCCATACCAACCCCGCTGACCATGCTGTACTGAAAACCAAACCGCACGGTCAGCTCAAGAAACATCTCGACCAATCGGTCGTCATTGCGCCGGAAGACTTCAAGGCCGAGAAATTCGATGCACTGCAGGGCGGTGTGGGGATATTTGCGCACATTGTCATTCAGCAGGCGAAAGGTACGCAAAAACAGCTCACGCAGTTCATCCAGTCCCTGGTGCTGTTGCACCATTTGAATCAGAACACGATTGATCTCCTTCAGGGTCTCCTCGTGGATCAGACGCAGGCCATCGATCTCGAGCACATGGAACAGAAAACGCAGATGCTGAATATCATCCCGCTTCTGTTGCAACAGCTTGGTCTCTTCGCGATAATGGCCAATGATGGCCAGGTGATCCGGCATGGCCAGCAGATCCTGCAGCACCACCAAGCTTGCTTCCTCATCGTAATGAAACGTGATCACCTGAAAAGCTGAGCGCTCCAGATCAACCAGACGCCTCAGCTGACCCAACAGATAACGGTGGCCAATAGAACGCACAGAAGTGATCAATACAGCTGGATCGGTCTGATCGAGCCAGTAACGATAGGTTATCTTAAGCAGGCGCACAGCCAATGTCCGTACGGTCACCTGATCGATGACCGAACCCGTATCATGGCGCCGCAATAGTTTCAGAACCACAGTTAGAATGGAACGGTGACCGCTCTGCGCCAGACAAATCAGTAACCGGTCGGGCAAGTCTGCCAAACGCCAGATCACCCGATCCAGCATGCGTGTATAGAGAGGGAACTGCTGCTGGGACAGGTTACGCACCAGCTTGTCGAGGTAGTCGGTGATTCCAGCAAGGGCTGCACGACGCAGAGGATCCATGCTGCTGCCCGAAGGCTCAATGGCCTGGATCGCCCTGAAGAAACACTCCATGAACAGGGTGCAACACGCCGGTCCCTGCTCATGGCCGAGATAGTAACCACAGGAGCGCAACACAAAGCTGCGCAGTTCCTCCAGTGTGATCGACCAGTTGATCCATGGGTGGGCCAACTCATGCAGCAGTTTGTCCAGTTCCTGCTGCACACCGGAAAGGTGCTGCACCGGCACACGCAACTGCTGATATTCGACCGGCAACACAGTCTTGCCAATCAGGCGATTCATCTCTGCGGTGTTGGTCGCCAAGGCATCCGATACGAGGGTCATAACCGACTCCTGCTAGCAAGGCCCTCTGTCCGCCATGTAACGGACCAGATCAAAAAGACGGTTGGCATAGCCCCACTCGTTGTCATACCAGGCACATACCTTGGCTGTGGTTCCTATTACCCGTGTTGCGCCTCCATCGACGATGGCCGAGTGGCTGTTACCAATAAAATCAACGGATACCAAAGGTGTCTCCGTATAACCCAGATAACGGTTGCAGGCCGCACGCATGACCTGATTGACCTCCTCAGCACTGGTGGTCCGTTCCAATTCGAATACGGCATCCAGCAAGGATACATCGGGGGTGGGAACCCGTATCGACAGGCCATCCAGTCGCCCCTGCAGTTCGGGAATCACCAGACCAATCGCCTGGGCTGCTCCGGTTTTAGTTGGGATCATGGATTGTGATGCGGCACGGGCACGGCGCCAGTCATGGTGCGGTGTATCCAGCAGACGTTGATCGTTGGTGTAAGAGTGGACCGTTGTGATCAGGCCCTGACGAATGCCAAAATGGCGCAGTAACACATGGGCCACTGGTGCCAGACAATTGGTGGTACAGGAGGCATTGGAGACAACGTGGTCGAGGGCAGGTTGATAATCTTGTTCGTTGATCCCCATGACCAAGGTCCTGACTGAACCGGAGCTGGCTGGAGCACCGATAATCACCCGTTGTGCCCCATCAGCATGCAAATGGGTCAGTGCTTCTTGCTGACCGGTAAAGCGACCCGATACCTCCAGCACATAATCAACCCCCATGGCGCGCCATGGAATCTCGGCCGGCGTTGCCGCTGAAGTCAGCAAGACTTCGCGTCCCTGCCAGAGGAATCCATGCTCGGTCCTGACCAGCGAGCCCTTGAATGTACCGTGGGTGGAATCGTACTGCAGCAGGTGGATCAACAGGTCAGCAGGTGCCGGATCGTTGACGGCCACAATGACACAATCAGCCCATTCCGGGTTCGATTGCTGCACGCGCAGCAGCGTGCGTCCAATACGACCCAACCCGTTAATACCAATGCGAACCATGGGATATCAGTGCCTGTTACGGTTAATCCTGCCTCCAGCTACCGAGTCCCATTGTGCCATAAACGGTCCATGAAGTCCACAGCTCCACTGTGAGAGCCCGTTTCCGAATGAACGAAAAACGCGGCCACAAAGGTGGGCACTGGACTCCAAATGGACGTGGAACGATTGGAGCACAGTGCCTACCCTACCGATCATAACAGGCCAAATCGTTGCCGTACCGATTCCATGTTGTGGTAGATGACGGGTGTCAGGTAAAGTGTCAACCACTGTGACAGCAACAATCCTCCCACCACAGCCAGTCCCAGCGGCTGGCGGGCATCACCGCCGGTTCCCATTCCCAGTGCAATCGGTACAGCTCCCATCAAGGCCGCCAGAGTGGTCATCATGATAGGACGTAAGCGTATGATGGCGGCCTGACGGATGGCTTCCAGCGGCGTGAGGCCCTGGTCACGCTGGGCCACAAGGGCAAAATCGATCATCATGATGGCATTCTTTTTGACAATCCCGATGAGCATAATCAGACCGACAAAACCGTATAGATTGAGCTCCATGCCAAACAGCTTCAAGGTCAGCAACGCTCCCAGGCCAGCGGCTGGCAGACCAGATAGAATGGTGAGAGGATGGATGAAACTCTCGTACAGCATGCCCAATACCAGGTAGATGATGGCGATTGACAACAACAGCATCCACCCCATGCCGCTGAGAGAATCCTGAAAAGCCTGCGCCGTACCCCGGAACGATCCGGAGATCGTGTCTGGCAAGCCGATCTCATGGCGTATCTGCTGCACCAACGTAATGGCATCGCTCAGCGCCAAGCCTGGAGACAGATCGAACGACAGCGTCACAGCCGGCATCTGGCCAATATGAGCAATAGTAGCCGGTACCATATCGCGTTGTTGTTGTATCAGCCCGGTTATGGGCAGCACGGCTCCTGTTGCCGATTTGACCCGCAGCCGCTCCAACGCTGTGATATCCTGCCGGAATGGATCGTCCAGCTCCAGCAACACCGCATATTGGTTACTGGCTCCCTGCAGGGTATCGATCTGCCGACCGGTCAAACCATCCTGCAGGATGGTCTCAATATCTGTCACGTTGACGGCCAGAGTGGCTGCCCGTGCGCGGTCAATGGCCAACCGCATCACCGGCTTGTTGATCTGCATGTCACTGGTGACGTTCATCAATTCGGGTCGGCTACGTAAATGTTGTTCCAGTTGACGTGCCCATGGGAACAACTCCTCGGGTGTCGTACCCTGTAAGGCGTACTGGTATTGGCTTTTGGTCAGATTGGCTCCAATGCGGATGATGGGCAAATTTTGTATAAAGGCCCGAATCCCAGCGATCTGGGCCAATTGTGGGCGCAACCGGTTGACGATCTTGTCGGCGTGGATGCCGGGACGGTCTGCGTGGGGTTTCAGGATCACCAACACCCGTCCCAGATTAACCGATTGACTGCTGCCACTGGCACCGACAAAGGACATGCTGGCTGCCACAGACGGATCATGACGAATGATCTCAGCCACCTGTTGCTGACGCAGACTCATGGCCGCAAAACCGACATCCTGCTCAGCTTCCGTGAAGCAGAATAGTTGCCCGGTATCTTCCGTTGGCAGGAACCCCTTGGGAATGCGTTCTCCAACCAGCAGCGTCGCTGCCAGCAATACCACAAACATTGCCAGCACCAGCCGTTGATGACGTAATGACCAGTCAAGAGTGATCTCATAGCCGCGGGAGAACCGGACCCACAGCGGGCCGCCTGCCTGCTGTGGGTGGCCATGACGATCGAGAAAGCGGCTGCAAAGTAACGGTGTCAGTGACAGGGCGATCATGCCGGACAGGATGACCGAGATGATGATCACAACAGAAAATTCGTGCAACAGCCGCCCCAGAATGCCGCTCATGAACAGGATTGGCAGGAATACGGCTGCCAGTGATAGCGTCATACTGATGATGGTAAAGGTGATTTCACGACCGCCATCGAACGTGGCCTGTCCGGCATCTTTGCCCATGTCACGGTGTCTGGATATGTTTTCCAGCATGACGATGGCATCGTCAATAACGAAACCAACACAGAGTGTTAAGGCCATCAGTGTCAGGTAGTTGATGCTGTAATCGAGCAGGACCATGACCGGAAAGACGCCGATAATGGCCAGTGGCAAGGCTACCGAGGCAATCACGGTTGCCGCCAGGTTACCGAGAAACAGATAAACTACCAGAACCACCAGCAACAGCGCCAACCAGAGTGATCGTTCGACCTCCTGTACTGAATCGCGGATGGATTGAGATCGATCGTACAACACTTCACTGACGACACCCTCGGGCAGTTGTCGTTGCAGGGTTGGCAGCAAGGCACGAATGGCATCGGCAACGGCGATGATATTGACCCCAGGTTGACGCTGCACGGCCAGCACAATGGCTCGTTCACCCTGATACCAGGCAGCCAGTTCCTCATTTTCAACACCCTCGATCACCCGTCCCAAATCCGACAAATAGATAGGACGATCCTGTTTCTGCCA
>JADGCH010000020.1:6690-10242 GCA_015229115.1 Magnetococcales bacterium | reverse complement strand
ACCCTCGATCACCCGTCCCAAATCCGACAAATAGATAGGACGATCCTGTTTCTGCCACAGTAACAGGGAACGGAAGTCATCGGCGCGACGGGACAAAGCTGCATCGCTTTCCAGCGATAAAACACGATGATCGTTTTTGACAGAGCCGGTAGGGAGATTGCTGTTCTGTTTTGGCAACGCCTGTACTACATCGTGCAGGGTCAAATTGCGAGCGGCCAATCGATCCGGGTTGATCTTGATACGAATGGCTGGCTTCTGCATGCCGTAAATGCTGACTTGTGCCACTCCGGGTAACGTCGATAGACGCTGTGCCAAGGTTGTATCGGCGTATTCACTGACGGTCGTCAAGGGTACCGACTGTGAACGTAACGCCACATAGAAGATGGGTTGTTCAGCCGGATTGACCTTGCGCCAGGACGGCGGTACCGTCATGCTCATGGGCAACTGGCGCTGTGCCAGGGTCATGGCAGCCTGCACATCCAGGGCAGCCGAATCGATATCACGATTAAGAGCAAACTGCAGGGTGATCTGGGTGGTACCGGAACCACTCGATGAGATCATTGAATCAAGGCCGGAAATGGTCGACAATTGCTTTTCCAGTGGCAAAGCCACCGATGCCGCCATGGTGTCTGGTGTGGCTCCAGGCAGGGTGGCACTGATCTGAATAGTCGGAAAATCAATGGTTGGCAAGGCACTGACCGGTAATCGAAACCAAGCCAACAGACCAAACAGCAGCAAAGCGACCATCAACAGGGTTGTGGTCACCGGTCGGGTCACGAAAAAAGCAGTAACACTTTGGTTGATCATCTGTTTTCTGAAAAAAAATATAAATTAAAATAACCGGATATATGCTATAACAGCCGAGTTTTATTGTCTATACTTCCAATAAAACGTCTTTTATGATTAACTTTGCCGCTGGTTCGTTGGCACTTCTCATATTTGTAACACCTTTAGGAGTGATGGTTTATGAAATTAGGCATCAACAGTATGGGACGAATCGGGAAACTGACAGTGTGGCATCATCTGGCTCGGCGCCACTTCAGCGAACTGGTCGTCAACGTTGGTCGTCCTGTCGGCACCGGACTCTCTGATCTGGTCGATAGTCTGTGTAAGGATACCACCTATGGTCATTTGGGCCGATTTCTGCACGGCCACAAAGCTGATTTGACCATTGAGGCCTTGGACGAAGCTACTGGACGGGTGGTTGTGGACGGGATGCCCATCCAGTTTCTGAGAACCGAACGCAAACCCAAAACAGATTGGCTGGCGCCAACATGACGTGCGGCTGGTGGTGGACTGTACCGGTGTTTTTGTCGATCCGGTGGTATCGGCCGATGCGGTGGCGGGTTCTTTACGTGGTCATCTGGAGTCAGGTGCCGACAAGGTGTTGCTATCAGCTCCGTTCAAGATCAAGGATAAGGGCATGACCATGCCTGCTGATGCCGTCACCACCATCATGGGCATCAACGAAGAGGCTTATCATCCTGGTCAGCACAACCTGATTTCAGCGGCCTCCTGCACCACCACCTGTCTGGCGTTCATGATGAAGCCGTTGCTGGATCATTTCGGAGCCGACAACATCCTGTCAGCATCCATGGTGACGGTCCATGCGGCCACAAGCAGCCAACCGGTACTTGACACCGTGCCAACAGCTGGTAGCCGTGACCTGCGCAAGAATAGAAGCATCTTCAATAATATCATTCTGACCACCACGGGTGCCGCCAAGGCTCTTTCTCTGGTGATCCCGGAGATGCGCGATATTGGCTTCATGGCTGAATCGGTACGCATTCCGATTTCTACCGGTTCACTGATCATCCTGACCCTTAACGTGCAGTCCGAGGACGCCGCCAATCCGATCAACCGCGGCCAGATCAACGCCATCTTCCAGCAGGCTGCCGAGGGAGTCTATCGCGACCGTCTTATTTACTCGACAGCACAGAATGTTTCCAGTGATATCATCGCAGCCCCCAAAGCTGCTGTGATTATCGAATCACAGGAGACCCATACCCGCACTGCCTTCAGCAAAGTTCACGTCGACCGACTGTCTACCCTTCCACCCGAGATCCGGCAACATTTGAATCAGTCGGTGCTGGAAGTGCCGGTGACGCAGGCCATGCTCTACGGGTGGTATGACAATGAGCTTGGTAGCTACACCAACATGCTGGGTGACTTGACGGTCCATATTGCTGAAGAGATGATCTGACATGGCTGCACAAACGTTATTCGATAAAATCTGGCAAGCACACGTCATCCGCACCGATGATACCGGCACGTCACTGCTTTATATTGATCGTCATCTGGTTCATGAAGTGACCAGCCCGCAAGCTTTTGAAGGATTGCGCCTGGCAGGACGGCGTATGCGTCATCCGGAAGCGACCTTTGCCGTACCTGATCACAATGTGCCAACCCAGCACAGACAGCAGGGTATCACCGGTATTGTCGATGCCATCGCCCGATTACAGGTCGAAACTCTGGAACGCAACTGCCGCGAATTCGGGGTGACGCTGTTTGGCATGGAAGATATTCGCCAGGGCGTGGTCCATGTCATGGCCCCGGAGCAGGGTCTGACGTTGCCTGGTATGACGGTGGTTTGCGGTGACTCCCATACCGCCACCCACGGTGCCTTTGGGGCACTGGCCTTCGGGATTGGTACTTCAGAAGTTGAACACGTATTGGCAACCCAGACCCTGCTGCAACAACGGCCACGCACCATGCTGGTACAGATCGACGGCACATTGGCCCATGGGGTGAGCGCCAAGGACCTGGTGCTCTATCTGATTGGTCAGATGGGCACAGCCGGTGGTACCGGCTATGTCATTGAGTTTGCCGGATCAGCGATACGCCAGCTCTCCATGGAGGGACGGATGACCGTCTGCAACATGGCGATTGAGGCTGGGGCGCGTGCTGGTATGGTGGCCGTTGATGACACCACCATCCGTTATCTTGAGGGGCGGCCTTACGCTCCTCCACAGGGAGAGCCATGGCAACAGGCGGTCAGCTATTGGCGCACCTTGTCATCGGATCCTGGAGCTCATTTCGATCGTGTCCTGAAGTTCGACGGCCACACCATTGTACCGCAGGTGAGTTGGGGCACTTCGCCAGAAATGATGGCACGTGTTGATGGTCATGTGCCCGATCCAGCAGACGAGTCCGATCCGGCGCGACGGGATTCCATGCAGCGCGCCCTAACCTACATGGGGTTGCAACCTGGTGTGCCGATCGAGCAGATTGCCATTGACAAGGTGTTTATTGGCTCGTGCACCAATGGCCGCATCGAAGACTTGCGCAGTGCTGCCGACATGGTACGTCATCGGCGTGTGTCCGACCGTGTCAAACTGGCCATGGTGGTGCCCGGTTCTGGTCTGGTTCAACGTCAGGCTGAACAGGAAGGTCTGGATCGTATTTTCATTGAGGCTGGTTTTGAATGGCGCGCGCCAGGATGTTCGATGTGTCTGGCCATGAACGATGATATCCTGGCATCGGGAGAGCGGTGTGCTTCCACATCGAACCGTAATTTCGAAGGACGGCAGGGACCCGGTGGTCGGACTCATC
>JADGCH010000020.1:2412-6593 GCA_015229115.1 Magnetococcales bacterium | reverse complement strand
GCTTCCACATCGAACCGTAATTTCGAAGGACGGCAGGGACCCGGTGGTCGGACTCACCTGGTCAGTCCGGCCATGGCAGCGGCGGCGGCCATAGCTGGGCATTTTGTCGATATTCGTCATTGGCAATAAACAGAAGAGTGGAATGACCGATGGAACCTTTTCGTACCTTCACGGCTTTGGTGGCGCCACTGGATCGAGCCAATGTCGATACCGATGCCATTATTCCCAAGCAGTTTCTCAAATCGATCCAGCGCAGTGGATTTGGTCCCAATCTGTTTGACGAATGGCGTTATCTGGATCGTGGTGATCCAGGCAAACCTAATCAGGGACGTCCGCTTAATCCCGACTTTATCCTGAATCAGCCTCGTTATCAGGGTGCTGGTATCCTGGTAACTGGGGCTAATTTTGGTTGCGGCTCCAGCCGTGAGCATGCGCCATGGGCTTTGCTGGATTATGGCTTTCGTGCCATTATTGCCCCCAGTTTTGCTGATATTTTCTTCAACAACTGCTTCAAAAATGGTATCTTGGCCATTACCCTGATGGCTGGTATCGTGAATGAATTACTGCAGCAGATTGAGCAACAGCCCGGTTATCAACTGACCATTGACTTGGCAGAACAGCGCATAATCACCATGACCGGGGATTCGATCCCATTCCAGATCGATCCATTCCGTCAGTACTGCCTGTTGAATGGTATGGATGATATTGGCCTGACCTTGCAGCATCTGCCGCAGATTGAGCAGCATGAAGCCAGATGTCGTACCGAATTTCCATGGCTCTTCCTGCCCACATCGTAAGGAATCCTGACATGAAAAAGACTGTTTTGCTGTTGCCGGGAGATGGTATTGGCCCAGAAATTGTTGATGAAGCGGAGAAAGTGCTGGAATGGCTGCATCGCTACTGTGGTGTTGAGCTGGTGCTGGAACGCGGTCTGATCGGTGGTGCGGCCTATGATGCCACGGGTACTCCCCTGCCCGATGAAACGTTGACTCTTGCCCGCCGTGCTGACGCCATTCTGCTAGGAGCGGTAGGCGGACCGAAATGGGAACCCCTTGACTATGCGGTGCGCCCAGAAAGAGGCTTGCTGGGCATTCGCAAGCAACTTGATCTTTATTGCAATTTGCGGCCGGCTAAGGTGTTTCCGCAGTTGGTGGATGCTTCTACGCTCAAGCCGGACATTGTCAGTGGTATCGACATCATGGTGGTGCGTGAACTGACTGCAGATATCTATTTTGGCGAACCGCGTGGTGTGACAGTGCTGGCAGACGGTCGCCAGCGTGGTGTCAATACCCTCACCTACACCAGTGATGAGATCGAACGGGTGGCTCGCTCTGCTTTTGAGGTGGCCCGCCGTCGTCGCCGTCAGGTCTGTTCTGTTGATAAGGCCAATGTGCTGGAGGCAACGGAACTGTGGCGCAATGTCGTCACACAGATCCAGCAGCAGCATTATCCGGATATACAGCTGTCCCATATGTATGTCGACAATGCTGCCATGCAGCTGATTCGCGCTCCCAAGCAGTTTGATGTCATCCTGACAACCAACATGTTTGGTGACATTTTGTCGGATGAGGCCAGCATGCTGACCGGCTCCATTGGTATGTTGCCGTCAGCCTCCCTGGGACAGCACCACGCCCTTTATGAACCGATCCATGGTTCTGCACCGGATATTGCTGGTCGTGGGTTAGCCAATCCACTGGCAACCATTCTGTCGGTTGCGATGATGTTTCGCTACAGCCTTGATCGTCCGGACATCGCTGACCGTATCGAACGGGCCGTCAACCGTGTCCTGGACCAGGGTCTGCGTACAGCCGACATTGCCCAGGCCGGCCTGCATAAAATTGGCACGGTCGCCATGGGCGACGCTGTTGTTGCTGAACTGGAATGATTCTTATCTCGAGAAGGTAGCAGAAAAATGCGTAGTTATAATGTTGCTGTTGTTGGGGCGACCGGTAATGTAGGTCGGGAAATCCTGAAGATCCTGGCCGAGCGCGATTTTCCGGTTAAGGATGTGCGTTTGTTGGCCTCAAGCCGTTCTGCCGGAACCCGGATCCCTTTCAAAGGTAAGGAGCGGGTGGTGGAGGAGCTGGCCACCTTTGATTTCAGTGGTATGGATATTGGCCTGTTTTCGCCGGGCAGCTCGGTATCGAGTGTCTTTGCACCCAAGGCAGCCGAGGCAGGTTGTGTCGTGATCGATAACACCTCTTTCTTCCGTATGGATCCAGAGGTGCCCCTGGTGGTGCCGGAAGTCAATCCGGGTGCCATAGCACGCTATACCACACGACGCATTATTGCCAATCCAAACTGTTCCACCATTCAGATGGTGGTTGCCCTGAAGCCGCTGCATGATGCAGCGACGATCCGACGGGTGGTTGTTTCGACCTATCAGGCGGTATCAGGAGCTGGTAAGGAGGCCATGGATGAGCTGTTCGAACAGACTCACGCCAAATATGTTCCTGGTCGTGAAGTGGCGCCGAAAAAATTTGCCAAGGAGATCGCCTTTAACCTGATCCCACACATCGACTCCTTTCTGGACAGTGGCTATACCAAGGAAGAGATGAAGATGGTCCATGAAACCTGCAAGATCATGGAAGCCGACATCAAGGTGGCGCCCACCTGTGTGCGAGTACCGGTCTTTAACAGTCATTCCGAGTCCATCAGTATTGAGACCGAGCGGAAACTGACAGCGGCCCAGGCACGTGCCATTCTGGCTAAGGCACCCGGGGTCGAAGTGGTTGATGACCCAGCCAATCTGAAATACATCACCCCACGGGATGCGTCAGGTACCGATGCGACTTATGTCTCGCGTATTCGCGAGGATATGAGCGTGGCCAACGGGCTGCAGTTCTGGGTGGTCTCGGATAATCTGCGCAAGGGAGCCGCTCTCAATGCGGTGCAGATTGCTGAACTGCTGGTGCGTGATTATCTCAAGTAAACCATTTTTTCTGAAACACGGCTTGCGTTAGCCCTGTACCATCACCTCTACCCCAGATCAAGGGGTAGAGGGCAAAGGTTGCTCCGACATGTCCAATACGACAAAAGCACCTGTTTCACCCAGCGTCTGGTCTCTGCTGCGATTGAAGATGGAAAGGGTGGCGCGTCGTTTTTTGGCCTTGCCCGATGACAACGGCCCTACTGATCCTGATCACACAAGCTACAGGGAACCACAGCAGGAGCATGATGACGTAGCTCTTGCGGGTGAATTGTCTTTGCCTCGTACCAGTGAAGAACAGCCAACCATTGCTTTACGGATGGTTGTTTTTTCCGATACAGACAACGATACCGAGACTGTCCGTTATGCACTCTGGCTGTTGGGTGTGTGTGATCGGCAGGGCTCCTGGCGCGACCATGTGCGTCATATCACGATCGTTCATACAGGTGATTGGCTCAACAAGTTCAACCCAGACCCTCATGCGCTCGACTTTTTTAAGAAGTTACAGCAGAGTGCTCCCCCAACATGCCGGGTGATCATGCTCAACGGTAACCATGAACTGGAGCTGCTGCGCCGTTCTGAATCGGTAGAGACCCTTCTCCTGACACCATCCGATCTGGAGTTTATCCGTAATCAGAATATTATTTATATTGAACAAAACACCTTGTTCGTTCATGGCTATCCCAATCTGGAGCTGTTGACCTGCTTGCGGCAACTCTGGAAGGAAAATGTGCCCTTGAACCACTTCAACGATCGGTTCCGCAAGGCATTCTTTCAAGGCGAAATGGCTCTGTTCCGATTGAGAGAGGGGCTGGAAATGCTTGGCGACCTGGCGGATGACAGCCAGTTTTACAACCAGTGCACGGCCGAGGGGCTGACCAACGGCGAAAAGGTCAGTAATCTATTACTAAGCCTTGGGATCCATATCGTGGTTCATGGCCACAAACCCAATAACTCGGTACAACTGGATGATGAGCTGGGCGATGAAGTTCCTGGGGTACGCTTCATCAACAACGATAACCGCGTTAAACGTACTGGTCTGGGTGGTGTGCTGCTGCTCGACAACATGACACGAGTCGAATTTCTCAACATGAAGCGGCTACAGGAGGCGGGAGATGAAAGAAACTACCGCAAGAAGCTACGCAAGCTGATCGGTACACGCAAGAAAGATCAGTCATCTGAGGACATGGAGCCATAAAGATAGCCAAAGCACGCCCGGGGCGATGCCCCGGGCTGACCTTAGCATACCACT
>JADGCH010000020.1:0-2314 GCA_015229115.1 Magnetococcales bacterium | reverse complement strand
TAAAGATAGCCAAAGCACGCCCGGGGCGATGCCCCGGGCTGACCTTAGCATACCACTACTATTTAACCTGAAGGGCTGCCTCGGCTGAGAAACTCTGGCCTTTGTTATCTTTCCAGGTCACCTTGACCGGACCACTGTCAACGGCCTTGATAGAGAAGGAAAAATAGGGATTTTTCGAGACAGCTGCACTCCAATCACCCTTAATGACCGTCTTACCCATATAATCCACCGTAACCGATTCGATATAATGGGCGGGTATAATCTCCCCACTCTCTTTATCTTTGCGTAAACCGCTCTCCATGGGGTGCTTGATCAACGTTTTGATCTCAACCATGCTTCCCTTGGCCACTGGCTCCTGAGGAGCACGTACTTTCGGATTACCGATCTCTTCCATATTGATTGACTCCATGACCCTTCTATCAGGCGCAGCCGCCTTCGGCGACATCGACTTTTTTCATGACACTAAACCGCTGCCCCTTGTTGTTGCGTGCCACAACCCTGACATTGGAGGCTTGGGCCATCTTGATACGAACCTCAAACTCCACCTTGCCACTTTCAGGGAGGAAGGAAAAACCGGCTACAAAAGGTTTGGGGTTGTTATCGACAAACACCGCCGCATAGTCGATGTAGCTACCAGGCTCTTGAGGATGATTGACGACGACTGGAATACGCACCAAGGTACCATTTTCGGCTTTGTCCGGTGCTCCAAGTTCGATCTTGCCCTCTGTAAGAGCGCCTGCACCCATTTTTTCAACGATCGCATCATCCACTGCAGCAGCCTGTGCTGAACGACTCCAGGCAAGCAGACCACCAGCGCAGGCTACCCCCGCAACACCGGCCCCGCGGAACACATCCCGTCGGGTTAAGCCACGCTGCTTATCCTGATTTTTATCACCATACATAGGTCACCTCTGATTTCATAGTTACCATTCTCATTGACCCTGACCGGTCTTGCCGGTTTCCTGACTACCTTTGTCAGCCACTGCGCTTTCCAGTTCTTCCGGACTTTTATGCGCAACGCCGGTATGACAATCGATACAGCTCTTGCCGCTCTCCATAGCTGCTTTATGCTTCTTACCCGCCGAACGTCCCTGCTCCTCGATATTCATCGCCTCAAAGTTGTGACAGGAACGACACTCTTTTGAGTCACGTGACTTCATGTAGGCAATGACACTGGCCGCTAATACCGGTCTGGCTTTCTCGAATTTCTCCCTGGTATCGTAAGTACCAATCATGTGGTGCCAGATATCCTTGGAACCAATTTCCGCCTTGGCGATAATCTTACTGATCCACTCAGGGAACGTTTTGCCATGAGGCACATGGCAATCGGAGCATTCAGCCCTTACTCCAGATTTATTGATATAGTGCACAGACTTTTTGTATTCATCGTAAACACTATGCATCTCATGACAGGAAACACAGATGGACATACTGTTGGTCGCCGACATGGTAAAGTGGAAGACCAGCAGAAAAACGACTCCGGCAGCGAAGCCAATGCCCAGGATAGTCCCCAGTGCCTTCGGACTAGGCTGACGCAGCAGCCCCCAGATCTTCCTCAGGAACTCCATAACACCACCCTCCTCCTATGACAGATCCCTGCCATATCCCGACGCAACAGAGTCCATCTGTTGGTTGTGTTACTGGCTTTTACCATCGTTACCCTGTCCTGGGGCCATCGTTCCACGGCACAGACAAGGCACCGGAGCATTTCCCTGATCCATCGGCATGGCATGTCCCTGACACTTGCAGGGGCCCATCGGCATGCCACCACCAGGACCACCGATCTGGCCACCCGCCATCTGTGGCATCATGGCACGCATCCGCTCCATACGTTGCTGACGATGTTCCATCATCTGCTTGTTAAAGGCTTCCTGCCGCTCCATGAACTGCTTATGCAGCTTTTCCTGCTGTTCACCCATCTGCTTGCGCACCTGCTCCAGATCGGCTCCTTTGAGACGACCATCCATCATTTTCTGGTAGGTCTGGTATTGCAGTTCCATCATCTGGCGGTGCATGTCGGTCTGGCTCTCCATCATCTTGCGATGCAGATCGGATGGTCCGCCCCCTACGTCACCATCCATGCCAGCAGGCCCACCATAGCCGGGCCCACCGTAACCTGGCCCACCGTAACCTGGCCCACCACCATAAGGTCCATAGCCATAAGGTCCTGGACCTCCTCCCAACCAAGGCCCCGGCTGCGCCATAGCGGGCTGTCCGGCATCGGCAGAAGCCGCCGAATTGTCAGCAGCGGATACCGCGTGGGCAAACCAGAAACCACCCATGGCAACCATCAACGCGGACAGAACCCTACGTC
>JADGCH010000001.1:112546-155931 GCA_015229115.1 Magnetococcales bacterium | reverse complement strand
GATCTTGAAAACACTCTAACACAGAAACGATAAAGGGTACCCGATGAAACTGCTATCCGGTCTGATGGCCATCACTCTCTGGTTCGGATCGTGCGTGACGGTATGGGCCGCCGATCCTATTGTCATCAAATTCAGCCATGTTGTCGCCACCGATACCCCCAAGGGCAAGGCTGCCGAAAAGTTCCGTGAACTGGCTGCCCGTTATACCCAGGATCGGGTCAAGGTGGAGGTCTACCCCAACAGCCAGCTCTACAAGGACAAGGAGGAACTGGAAGCCCTGCAGATGGGTGCGGTCCAGATGCTGGCCCCTTCCCTGGCCAAATTTGGTCCTCTGGGCGTCAAGGAGTTCGAGGCCTTTGATCTGCCCTTCATCTTCGACAATTATGAGGACCTACACAAGGTAACCCAAGGGACCGTCGGTCAGAAATTGCTCAACAAACTGGAGAGCAAGGGCATTCTCGGTCTGGCCTACTGGGACAATGGCTTCAAGCAGATGAGCGCCAACAAGCCCCTGTTGCAACCACAGGACTTTCAGGGACTGAAGCTGCGTATTCAGTCTTCCAAAGTGCTGGAAGCCCAAATGCGTTCCATGGGTGCCGTACCGCAGGTGATGAGCTTTTCCGAAGTCTATCAGGCCCTGCAGACGGGCGTGGTCGATGGCACCGAAAACCCGATGTCCAACTTCTACACCCAGAAAATGCACGAGGTGCAGAAGCATCTGACCCTCTCCAGTCATGGCTATCTCGGCTACGCCGTGATCGTCAACAAAGCCTTCTGGGATGGATTGGCCGATGACTTGCGTCAGCCCCTGACCAAGGCCATGCAGGAATCCACCCTCTATGCCAACCAGATCGCCTTGGAGGAGAACGAAAAGTCACTGGAAGCGGTGCGGGCATCAGGCAAAACCGAGATCCAGACCCTGACGGCCGAACAACGTCTGGCCTGGAAGCGCGCCATGGTCAAGGTGCACCAACAGATGGAAGATCGCATCGGCAAGGAGCTCATTCAATCGATTTACCAAGCCACCGGATTGGATCCGGCTAAGCTGTAACCGCCTCGACCTGTAACAGCTGATGCCAGACTGCTGATACGGCGTCGAAACGCTGTTGCAGGTGGGCCATCAGGTCTGTTTGTTCATCCAGACCACAGAGCCTGACCAGCCGCATCTGTATCCATGGATGGGTACTGATGCGGTTTTCAGAACGATCATGCAGCAGGCGTAACCGGTTTTCGATCAAGCGATAGAACTGGTAGTGGTCGTGCAGCATCCGGGCAGTATCGTCCGCCAACAGCTTGAACTGGCTCATCGCCAACAGGGCCGTGGACAGGTTGCGCTGCGCAATGGCTGGATGATCGGCAGCATGGCGTAGAATGAGATACTGCACCATGAATTCCAGATCGACAATGGCACCCCGGCTCTGCTTGATATCCAGCACACCAGCCGGTAAGGGTTTATCACGCACCATGCGTTCGCGCATGTCGATAACATCCTGCCGCAATCGTACCGGATCGCGCGGCTGACACAGGATCGACCGGATTTCATGACGCAATCGTCCAGCTAGATCGGCATCACCGGCCACGACATGAGCCCGCGTCAGGGCCTGATGTTCCCAAGTCCAGGCTTCGTGATGCTGATAGTGAACAAAAGCCGCCAGTGAAATGACCAGGGGTCCTGAGTTACCCGACGGCCGTAGGCGCATATCGAGCTCGTACAGTCGGCCCGATTGAGTCCAGCGCGTAATGCCCTGAATGACGTGCTGGCCCAACCGGTTGAAAAAAGTCTGGTTGCTGAAACCATGGTTACCGTCGCACCACTGTTCTTCACCCTGGCTGTCATAGACAAAAATCAGGTCAAGGTCGGAGGCGTAGTTGAGCTCCTGTCCCCCCAGTTTGCCCATGGCCAGGATGACAAACTGGGCCCGGTGACGTTGCCCCTGCTCATCGGTCCATCCGGGCACGCCATAACGTGATTCCAGCGCAGTACGAGCATCGTGCAGAGTCTGGGTGACAATGACGGTCGCTACCGTCGCCAAATTAACCATCACCTCGGTGAGATCGGTCATGCCACTAAGGTCGCGCAGACCAATACGCAGGATCTCACCACTCTTGAATTCGTGCAGCACCTGATCGCACTGCTCCGGAATGGCTACCTGGGCCAGACGCTGGGCCAACTCGGCTGCCAAGACGCTGCGCTGCATCGAGTGCTGCAAAAACTCACGGGTAATCAGACTATCCAGTAACTCGAGATGGCTGTTGAGATAGCGTGACAAATAGGGTGAACTGCCAAACACTGGCACAATGAGGTCCAGCACAGGCGGATTTTCCGCCAGCAGAGCAATGTAGTTGGTGCGTCGTCCAATGCGGTTGAGAAAAGCCTCGGCATGCTGTACCGCCTGATCGGGATCGGGTGCCCGAATAATGCGGCTCAACAACACGGGGGCCAAACGTTGGTAATGGCGTCGGGCTGCCTCGGTCAGGTTGACTCCCTTGGGTCCATCACGCAGCAGGGCCAGCAAGGCCCCAACCGCCGCACCATTTTCGATACCCATCTGGCGTAATAGAGCTAAATCGCCTTCGCTGTCCGGATCGCAAAGCAGCAACCGCTCCACCACGGGATCCTGTTGCTCCTGCTGTTGTGCCCGCTCCGACTCAAAAAAGAGCTGGCTATAGGCCTGATGAACCTGATCGGTCGCCTGCTGCAACTGCTGGCGCAGACGATCGGCTGAGGCCATGCCAACCCGGCGCGCCAGACGTTCCAACTCGCCCTCATCATCTGGTAAGGAATGGGTTTGCTGTTCCCGCACGATCTGCAGACAATGCTCCACCTTGCGCAACAACAGATAGGCCTGCTGCAACTGATCGGCGCTCTGCTGCGACAGCAACCCACGATGGGCCAATTGCTGTAACACTGGCAAAGTACCACGCTGACGCAATCCATCCATACGGCCACCGTGAATCAACTGATGACTCTGCACCAGAAATTCGATCTCACGAATACCGCCGTAGCCCAGCTTGACATTGCGGTAGTAGTCGTCAGCCTTGGTCACCTTGCGATCAATGAGACGCTTCATCTCGCGAATGGCATCCAGGGCGGCGAAATCGAGGTAACGCCGGTAGACAAACGGATACAGGGTCTTCAGAAACTGCTCCCCCAGCGCCAGATCCCCTGCCACAGGTCGAGCCTTGATCATGGCCGCCCGCTCCCAGGTCTGTCCCCATGACTCATAGTAGATTTCAGCCGAGCGGCAAGAAAGCGCCAAGTCGCCGCTATCGCCATCAGGACGCAGCCGCAGATCGACACGAAATACCCGGCCATCAGCAGTCGGCTCCTGCATCAGTTTGATCAGATCACGTCCAAGGCGGGTATAGAAGGCCTTGATCGACAGCTGCTGTGGACCATCGGTTTCGCCCTCGTCCTGATCATAGAGAAAAATGAGGTCAACGTCCGATGAAAAATTGAGCTCACCCGCCCCCAGCTTGCCCATACCGAGCACGACAAAACGGCTTGCAACCCGTTCATAAGAACCATCGGCCACAGGCACCCTCGGCACGCCATATTGACGGCACAGGTCGCGGTAGACCCACTGATAGCTGGCTTCAAGCGTGAAGTCAGCCACATCCGACAAGGCTGCAATGGTATCGGTAACCGCCATGTCACCACTGAGATCCAACAGGCCAATACGCAAATAGGCCCGATGTTTGAAAAGGCGCAGGCAAGTAGCCGCTGCCGTCCAGCTGTCTGCCATCAGGATCTGTGCCACCAGTTCATCCCTGGTCGCTATGGTCGGACACGACTGTAGCTGACCACTCTCCTCGTGAGCCAGAATCTCGGTGAGGAAATGGGGCCAACGCAGGACCACCTGGGCCAGATAGGGTGAATTACCCAGCACCGCGACCAGACGACGGCGCCAGAGCGACTGTTCCAGCATTTGCCGCAGGCCATGGCAGCGTTGCCCATCGCCCTGCAACAAGCTATCCAGGTAATGCCTTACAGCGTCAGGCTCTGCCGTAGCTGCGGCAAGCCATTCAAGATCAGATGTACTCGCTACTTCCGTTGACATAAACTGTTGCATTGATCCTTTTCGAAGAGCAGAATGGCCCCGTTCGGGTGGGATGTTATGTGTTTTGACCTTTTGTACGTTGTGTAGGTAGACGACCGTATGACTCAGATGACGATCGACAGGAACAAATCCTTATTACAGGACAAAACCCAACTTCATTCCCAATATCTTGAAACCATCCGGCGATTGTACCGTAAAGGTTCTTTCACTGCATTGGAAAAGATTATTTCACGCCTGTTTCCGTCGGATCTTGCCCACATCCTGGAACACTTTCCACGTGAGGATGTGCTCAAGCTGTTTTTACTGATCCGTGTGCCACGTGTTGCCGCCAATACCCTGAAGCAACTGAACGATGGACTGCAAAGCTATATCTTGCAGGAAGCCGAGATTGGCAAGATTATTCCCATCATTGAGGAGCTGGCCCCGGATGACCGTGCCGATATCATCAGCCAACTCAGTCCGGAACTGGCGCGACAGTTCATGGGTGGCATGGATGAGGAAAGCATCAAGGAGGTAGAGGATCTGCTGCAGTATGCCCCTGATACAGCAGGTGGCATCATGACTTCACAGTTTTTTGCCTTGCCCGCCGACACCACCGTGAACGAAGCCATCGAAGCAGTGCGCAAACTGCCCTACTACGAAATGGTCTTTTACCTGTATGTGCTGGATGAAGATCAACACCTGGTCGGTGTCAGTTCACTGCGACAACTGCTGTTGGCCGATCCACAAAAGAAAATTGGCCAGATCATGAGCAGTCAGGTCATCCTGGTACGTACTGATACCTCACAGACGGAAGTATCGGAGCTGGTACGACGTCACCGGTTGCTGGGTATTCCGGTAGTCGATGACATGGGTGTATTAGTCGGTCTGGTCACCGTTGATGATGTCATCGATGCCATCGAACAGGATATGGCCGATGACATGCTCAACATGGCCGGTACCAACAACACGGCTGTGCTCTCCAACTCTTTTATCGAATCGTTCAAGGCACGCATGCCCTGGCTGTTTATTGCCGTTATTGGCGGCCTGATCGCCAGCGGCGTTATCGATTACTACGTCGACAGCGTACTGGCCAAAGAGATGGCCATGAGCGCCTTTCTGCCGATTATCATGAATATGACTGGTAATGTCGGTATGGTAGCCGCTACGGTGACGGTGCGCGGTTTGACGACCGGGACCATCAAACTGGCCCAGTTTACCCCGCTGCTACTGCGCGAGCTGGGCACAGGTTTGCTGCTGGGCGGTTTTTACGGTACCATCTGCGGACTTGTCGCTTGGCTGATGTTTGACCACAATGTCCTGCTTGGGCAGATTGTCGGTTTAACCATCCTGGTTAACATGATCATGGCTCCCATCATTGCCCTGATCGTTCCCATGCTGTCGAAAAAACTGGATGCCGACCCAGCCGGCGTCACAGGTCGATCCCTGACCACCCTGCTCGACATACTGGGTGTCATTAACTATTTTGTTATCGCTACCATTTTGATCAATCGACATGGATAAATCCTCTTCATCGACCATCGCAACAGGCGTCAACCCAGGCTATTCGGTATTTGCGCTCCTACTAGATAGTCAAGGTAGCAGCCGTGAAATAGGTTGGCAGGAGGTACTGAAGTGGCAACCAGACAATGGTCTACTCTGGCTGGTAGGACATCCAGGTGGCCAGGAAACGCAACGCTGGTTGCGCAGTAGTGCCAGCCAACTGGATGCATCGGTCGTCAATACGTTGCTGCGTACCGAAAATCGTCCACGTTGTCTCTCCTTTCGGGACGGAACACTGATCACATTGCGGGCAACCAACCAGTCACCGACGCACGACGATGACAAACTGGCCACTGTCAATATCTGGGTCGATTCACACCGGGTCATTGTGCTGCGTTCGGCCTCAGTGCGGGTTTTCGATGAACTGAGGACAGAGATCAAGAAAAAGCCGGCTCATCATAACAGTGGTGACCTGCTGCTCGACATCCTCCATCATCTGGTGTCACGCATGGAGCCTCTGCTGACCCGTATCGATCATGAGGTCGATAACCTGGAGGATCTGATCCTGCTGGATCCCAATAACGATATGCAGCAGGAGCTGACTGCGGTGCGCCATCAGATCATTGAGCTTCGTCGTCATCTGCTACCCCAGCAGGAAGCCCTCAATCTGCTGCAAATCGAGCGCGTTCCCTGGATGGATGACCATCATCGCCGTCGCTGCCACGAGATTAGCAACCGGTTTCATCATTATCTGACCGATCTGGATTCCTGTCGTGAACGAGGCAGTGTGCTCCAGGATGAAATCAACAACAACCAAGCCCAGAAAATGAACCAGACCATGAAGATCGTCGCGGTGTTTACCGCCTTTCTTATGCCCGTTAACGCCGTGACCAGCTTGTTGGGGACCAATATCGAAGGTATCCCGGGACAAGCCGGTACGGCTACGCCGTGGGGATTTACCTTTGAGGTCATGGGGCTGATTCTGATCATGGTGGTGAGCTATTTCATCTTCAAAAAACTCAAGTGGTTTGACTAGTATGATACAGGTATTGGCAGTCGATCCCAACACGCAAAACGGCAGTGCCGACACCACCATGACCATGATCCTGGTTGGAGCGGTGATTGCGTTGCTGTTGACCGGAATTATTTCTTACGATTATCAGTATGCCCAGAGGGTTGCCCAGGAACAGCAACAGGTGGCCAACCGGTCTGAAGCCAAGAACTTGCTGATGGAGGTAGCCAAACGTCAGGAAGCCTATTTTCAGAAGCATAAACGCTACACCACCGAGCTGGACCAGCTCGGTTACAGCGATGTCGAAGACTGGAGTGTTGCTTCACCCAGTGGACTTTACAAGGTTGTGGTCACCTCTGCAGACGACAGAACCTTTACCCTGGTTGCCGAACCCCAAGGAGATCAGTTGAGCGACAGCAAATGCGGTGCCTTCACTTACGACAAAAAGGGAACTGCCAAAAGTGCCCGCGGTAGCGATAGTACGGCCTGTTGGTAATCAGGAACGGGGTGCCAGCAACCAGGCTACCAGCGAGTCTACCAGCTGGTTCATGGCCTCGATCTCTGCCTGCTGCTGATTGGCTTGGTTGGAGGTAGCAGCCGGCATGGCGTAATAGGTCGCCCAACCGCGCACTTCCGGCAACGGCTTGCTGCTGGTAGGTTTGCCGTCTATCAGCAGCGTTGGTACAGCCCGCATCACCACACGGTACTGGTTGGTACTGCGTTTCTTCTCTTCCACCTGAAGGGTGCGTTCCACGCGCCTCATCGCCAGCCGGATGGTCACAGAAGCACCGCTGTCATGGCTGCTGCCCGACTGGTTATCGGAAGATGCGGCCAGCCGATACGTCAGCCGTTCACGCAGCATGCGCGCCAACAGGGGGCGATCCTCGGCGCCATCACCGTGCACCTCTACAACAGCCCGATGCAGCGCAACGGCTGGCTTCGTTGCATCGATCTGCAACAGCACCGGTCGATCCCCCGGAAAATGATAGCCGCACCCCGATAACCCTGCCACCACAACGACCAACAGCAGCAGAACAGGCCGACAACCCGACGTGATTAGCAATTTCTCTCTCACCCTACCACAAGATTGACCAGACGCCCCGGCACCACCACCACCTGACGCACCTGCTTACCGGCAATCCAGGGCTGCACCCGGCTATCGGCCTGTGCCATGGCCTCAAGACTCGCTTGCGTCACATCGACCGGAACAACCAATCGGGCACGCAACTTGCCGTTCACCTGGACCACGATGGTCATCTCCTGACGCTGCAACGCGACTGGATCAGCCTGCGGCCAACGGTGCAGAGCAAGGTGGGAGTCATACCCCAACACCCGCCACAGCTCCTCCGTGATATGGGGAGCATAAGGATTAAGCAGCACCACGGCGCTTTCAGCCAACTCGCGCAATACCGATGCCTCCTCAGGAGTCACCGCCCCATCACGGCCAGCCAGAAACTGCTGTCCTTCGCTGACCAACTCCATAATGGCAGCAATACCAGTATTGAATTGCTGCCGCTCCATATCAAAGCTGACCTTATCAATGGTAGCATGAGTCCTGCCGCGCAGATGGCGCAATGAGTCATCACCCACCATGGCCGTCGCGGCTACGCATCCTGGCGGTATCCGACCGACAATGTCGTGAACCAGACGCCACAGCCGGTTGAGGAAACGCCAGGCACCATCGATACCGCTGTCATTCCACTCCAGATCCCGCTCCGGTGGTGCGGCAAACAGCATGAACAGCCGCGCCGTATCGGCACCATAGCCGGCAATCAGGTCGTTGGGGTCAACGATATTGAGCTTGCTCTTGGACATTTTCTCGTTGCGTCCCACCTCAATCACCGCCTGACAGGTACGGCATAACAGCTGCCCTTCCTGCTCTAGCACATCAGCCGGATAGCGCCAGCCGTGCTCCGGACAACGATAGGTATCCTTACGCACCATACCCTGTGTCAGCAATCGGGTGAAGGGCTCATCACAATCCACCTCGCCTAAATCACGCAGGGCCTTGTGAAAAAAGCGGGCATAGAGCAGGTGCATCACGGCGTGCTCAACACCACCAACATACTGGTTGACCGGCATCCAGTAGTTGATTTGCTGATGATCGAGGGGGGCGTCGCTCAAATGGGGGCAACAATAACGCAAAAAATACCAGGAAGATTCAACGAAAGTGTCCATGGTATCGGTCTCACGCAACGCGGCTGCACCACAGCCAGGACAGCAGACATGCTTCCACGTTGGGTGACGTTCAAGTGGATTGCCAACGCCCGTTAATTCAACGTCATGCGGCAATGCCACCGGCAATTGCTCCTCTGGCACAGGAACGACTCCACAGTTGGGACAATGAATCATCGGAATGGGATTGCCCCAGTAACGCTGCCGTGAAATACCCCAGTCGCGTAGACGGTAGTTGACCAGCTCCTTACCGATCCCCTGCTGCACCAATGCCTCGGCGACCCGCTTTTTGGCCCGTTCATGATCAAGACCATCAAATGGACCGGAATGGACCAGTACACCAGCACCGGTCCAGGCTTCGGTCATGGTCTCGCCACGCAACGGCTCCCCTGGTGGTTGAATGACAGCACGAATGGGCAGACCATAGCGGCGGGCAAAATCAAAATCGCGCTGGTCGTGAGCCGGAACAGCCATGACCGCGCCCGTGCCATAATTCATCAAAACAAAATTGGCGATAAAAATGGGCACTCGGGCTGCGGTGAAGGGATGGATGGCCTTCAGGCCGGTATCGTAGCCCTTCTTTTCCATGCGCTCCATGGCCTCTTCGCTGGTACCGGAGCGTTGGCAATCGCGAATAAACTCATGAGCTCCGGCGTCTCTGGACGCCACCTTACGCGCCAGCGGATGCTCAGCGGCAATGGAACAGAAGGTAACACCCATGATGGTATCGGGTCGGGTGGTATAGACCTGCAGCCGCTCGTCATGACCCTCAATGGCAAAGGAAAACTCGACGCCATGGCTGCGGCCGATCCAGTTGGTCTGCATGAGACGCACCGTATCGGGCCAACCGGTCAGCTGGTTAAGACCTTCCAGTAATTCATCGCTATAAGCGGTAATACGCAGGAACCATTGCCATAGTTCACGTCGCTCGATCGGAGCCCCGCTGCGCCATCCCTTGCCGTCAATGACCTGCTCATTGGCTAGTACAGTCTGATCGACCGGATCCCAGTTGACCAGAGCACTGCGCCGATAAACCAACCCGCGCTGATAAAGACGCAAAAATAGATGTTGTTCCCAATGGGCATATTGCGGATCACAGGTGGCCAATTCACGGCCCCAGTCGTAGGACAGCCCCATCGACTTCAACTCACGCCGCATGGTATCGATGTTGCGCCAAGTCCAGTCATTGGGATGGACACCCTGTTTGGCGGCCGCATTCTCAGCCGGCATGCCAAAAGCATCCCACCCCATGGGGTGCAGTACATTACGTCCACGCAAACGCTGATAACGGGCGATCAGGTCACCAATGGCGTAGTTACGCACATGCCCCATATGAATGCGTCCCGACGGATAAGGGAACATGACCAGCAGATAAAACTTGCTGTCACGATCGGCCTGCTCCGTAGCGCGAAAAATCTGTTCCTTTTCCCAGACAGCCTGCCATTTAGCCTCAATGGCCTGAGGATTATATTTGTCCATCGGCTTGTTCATCAGCCCACTGTGCTACCAAGGCATAAAACGATTGATAAAACTCATGGGACGTGCAGCACCGTTAAAATCATAACCCATACGAGTGACGGAACTGGTCATGGCCTGCATCGCCTGAGTCATAGACAGCATGCTGTTGTTCATGGGAGCCAGCGCATTCAGCTTGACCGTCATGTCGTCCATCACCTTGGCGATATGGGTGACGTTTTTGTTCATATCGGCCACGTGACTGGACATGGCTGTTACCGACTCCGTCATACTGTCAATGCTCTCGGCCATGTTCTGCATATCGACCGACATGGTCTCCATGTTGTCACTGATGTACTCCAGATGGGTTGACATTAACTCAATATTATTGGAGAGGCTGCCAATATTGGTCGACAAACTGCCCATGTTACGCCCCATATTGGGATCGATTGAGGCTGACATGGTACGGATATCCTGAGTCAGACTGTAAATGAGAAAAAATCCGTACATGGCCAGTATGATAAACCCGAACATGGAGGGATAAACAATCAGCTCCCAACGCCTGGCACTCTTATCGAAACTCTTGGCAAACTGCTCCAGAACGGTCGACGAGCAGTGATCGCATTCCTTGTACTTGCCGATGGGCAGAAAGGTGGTACCGCGACGCACCGATGACACATCAGCAAGCGGCACCTCAGCAGAGCCGGACTGGGTAGTCCCTCCCCTGGGAGGATGGGCATCCGTCATGGGTTTCATTCTCCTCTGGTGTAAAAACAGGAAGACAGCTGCCCTGTCCCCTGTTTTTTACTGGATCAACTATGAAAAAAACAGGGAGACAGACCAGCTGTCCCCCGTTTCCCATCGGACAAGAGCAACACAAAACTATTTGGCGTTGCCACCAGCAGGAGGTGCATCGTTCTGCGCACCAGGAGCGCCGCCCCATGGACCACGATTGTAAGGACCGCCCCAGCCACCAGCACCGGGGTAACCACCGCCCCAGCCACCAGCACCGGGGTAACCACCGCCCCAGCCACCGGGGTAACCACCCCAGCCACCGGGGTAACCGCCCCAGCCGCCAGGATAGCCACCGCCACCCCAGCCGTTGTTGCCATTCCAGCCGTTATTGCCCCAGCCACCCATATCGCCGCCCATGTTGATACCGAAATTGCCGCGGGCATTGCCACCGCCATAACCGCTACCGTTGCCGTTGCCGTTACCCCAGCCATTGTTACCCCAACCGGGTCCACCCCACCAAGCTGACGCGCTATCGGCAGTCAGCATGACACCACCGGCGAGTACGGCTGCAACAGCCAAAACACCCAATGTCTTTCTCATGTTACCAAGCTCCATTTTGTTATTAGGACAAAAATTCAGTCCCATCAGAACAGGGTTCCAACCAGACTGTTACCACCCCCAGGGACCGCCCCAACCGGGACCACCCCATCCACCGGGATAACCACCCCAACCACCGGGATAACCACCCCAGCCGTTGTTCCAACCATTGTTGCCCCAGCCGTTACCCCAGCCGCCTAAATCGCCACCGATATTAAAGCCCAGGTTACCGGAGCCCCAACCACCGCCATTACCCCAACCATTGTTACCCCAGTTGTTGTTGCCCCAGCCGGGTCCCCAACCGGGTCCCCACCAAGCACTGGCATCGTTGGAGGCCAACAAGACGGCGCTGCCAAACAGAGCAGCCAGCGCCAAGGTCGTCACTGTTTTTTTCATCTGCATCTCCTTGATTTAAATAACCCAAACCTCATGATGGTAGCGTAATAGTTACCACCTCTCTTCACCACCATGGGGTGGTGCTCCACCAATCCCATGGCCCACCACCGCCCCACCAGTCGAACGGACCGGTACGAAAGCGGTCGCCACGATAATGATCACCACGATAACGGTCACCGCGATAACGATCCTCGTCGTAACGCCATCGATCGTCAAATCGGTCATCACGATAGGGCGGATCGTAGCGGTAACTACGAGGGGCATGATCAAACCGACCCCAGTCCCTATCACCATAACCGCCATAGTAACCGCCGTAGCGGGGTCGATCATGGCTATAATAACGATCCTCCTCCCACCAGCGGTCGCGGCCATCACGATAACCGCTCATGGCGTGAGAACGACCGGTGGACCCACGGCCGCGACGACAACCAGCCCCCCACGGATCATAGCGGCCATCCACGCCCTGGCCACCGTAACAGCCCGCCACTCCCCATGGATCGTAGGGAGGCCAGGCAGGCGCCGACGACTGGCGTGACCTGCCGTCCGTATAACCACTCTCAGCCATCTGGGAACTTGGCTTCTGGCCTGTTTCGGCGGCAGAGCTGTCGCCAGGACGGCCGCTCTCCATATGATCCAGAAACGACCCCATAAAACGACCGAAACGACGTCCTAATTCGTCTTCACTGTAGCGACCAGCCGCTGGCGCCGTAACTGTTGCGGGAATCACTCCTTCGATACCCGAGGCCATGGCCGGTTCAGCAGTGATGAACTGGACAGCACCCACTGCCATGACCACATACGATGCCTTATCGAACACCTGATTGAACAACAAACGCCCGTTCATGGATCCCAATCCATCCCCTGCGGTTACTATAACCAATCCTCACCCATTAAGCAAGAAAAGAATATTACCTTTTTCTTATATTCTGTTAGACGGTCGACATCACGGTTTGGTTCCCTCGGTCGACACGGGCATGGGACGATAATCGGCCGGTACGGTAAACAGGGCTGGAGACTGGGCCTCTTCACGAATGTTGCGCAGCTCTACCACTAACCCGTCGCCATACTGCTCCCTAATGGCAATCCGTACACGGGGATCAATCCACAGCTCATGCGGTACAACCTGCTCCGTTCCCCTTACCAGAACAATCCAGCGCAAAACATGGCGCCCCTGTAGCTGTTCCGCCCCCTGCTGAGTACAGGAAAACCGTTCCCGCTGGCGACAGGGACTATCCTCAGCATCCGGCAAAGGAGGGGGCCGCATGTCAACGCCATTGCGACTGGTATAAAATTTCTGCTCCAGCAATAACATCCATACCTGTTTTTGACTGATATCATAAATCATGGCGACTTTCTGCCCGTTGAGCAACGCCTCACTGCGCACCCCGCCACGTCCCACATGGATGCGTCCCTGCTCATGACGACCATCGCGTGTGGTCCGCACCACATCGGCAGAAAATTCGACACCACCGGTGATGGATTCAGCCCCCAGCGCCACCGGATAGACCATCCCGGCGAAAACCGCAACGGCACCGATCCATTTCACAGCCCTCGCAATTATCCGGTCCATAACTCACCAGTCACGAAATCGCTCAGGATAACGTTCCCACCGCTCCGGTGCCGGCTCATTGAGCCGGCGCCCATCACGATCGTAGCGATCCGGCCAATCATCGCGACGCGGACGGTAACGATCCTCTTCCCAACCAGGCTGTCTTTGTCTCGCATCATAACCAAACGGTTCCGTTGGTCTGGCATAACGCCAATCATAAGGATCATCACGCCGATAATCATGGTCGCTGTAACGGCCCGACTGTTCTGGCTGACGGTACTGGCGTGGCACATTACCCCATGGCCGCTTGCCTACCTCCTCCTCTGGTACACGAAAATAGCGCGCCCGACCGCCATAGCCCTGATTGCCACGATCAGCCAAGGGAGGAGGCGGATCAGCCCGATGAAAATTATCGCCGTACCAGCCCCAGCGCTGGTTCTGATTGGTGCGACGGGAAAACGGGTCATCAACCCCATAGTTCCGTTCCTCCGCCCCGGCAGCAACCGCTCCAGACAGCGCGACGCAATACAACGCAACAAACCAATACCTGCTCATGTGGGATCACTCCTATTCCGGACGTCGTCCAGGAAGTGCCGTATCCCCTCCTTTCTCACCGCCCATCATACCGCCAATAGGCCTATATCTCGATCCATCGGTATTTTGACTCCAGGGATTCTCAACCGGAGGGGCCATACGCTCCACCGGAAACTGTGGTGCGGGAGGTGACATCACGGGAACAGATGGCATCGCTGTGCCATAACCACCACCACTCGGCGGTATATACCGGCCGGCTGGCTGAACGGGCTGCATGGTGGGATAAACCGCATTCGGATAGGCCATACCTGGTGACGGGCGCATCGGCTCTGATGGGATCATAGGCTCGTTCATGGACGGTATAGCCGCTGGTTCTGCCGGTACGTAATAACCACCACGATAGTTCTGATAAGGCACCGCAGCAGGCTGTGGAGAACCTCCATAGTAGTAGGGAACAGCTGTCATCGGCTGTTGTTGTGGAAGTTGGTTGCTGTAACCCTGACCCTGCAAGGGTTGCTGCGCTGGTGGCAGTGGCGGTGGCAAATAATAGGGCTCACCTCCCTGCTGTTGCGGCGACGGCGGCGGTGGCAGACTGTTGCTACCATTGTAACCACTCCAGATGGGCGTGCCGATAACATTGTGTTCCGGCCTGCTGTTATCCCTGTTACCCGGTGATGCAGAGGGATAGGGCCATACGCCACCCTGATTGCCGCGCAATGGCTGCTGCTGCATGTCGCCAGCTGGAGGCTGTGCCCACAACACCCCCGCTGCCAGCCACGGCACCCCACACAGACCAAACAGGATCACAGATCGTCGATGCCATGGTGTCATCTTACATCCCCTCTTTCTGTAGGATCGTTTTGCGTACACGAACGGCCCGCCTCCGGGTTGACAGGATAGCCCTTAAGCCGCTACCAACCGATTTGACCGACTCACTTTTGACCGACTCACTTTTGACCGATTCATCGACAGCAGCAGCAAACGGGTCATTCTCCTCAACTACGGCATCGACAACGGACCTGGTCTTGGCTTCCTCCAGCTCAGATTGATGATATTTGTCCAGAAAATCCTGTGCCGCTGCCAACTTACGCTGTCTCTCAGCCATGGCTCTGGCAGCCAAATCCTCCGGATCTGGTGAGGGAGGTGCTGTCAGAGACAGGGTACGCGGTGATGCCTGCAGGGAAGGCATCGGCTGCTTGAACGACTTGGCAGCGCTGATACAACCGAGCGGAATCACCAGCAAGGTCAGCAGGGTCGAAATCATCACGCCAAACAGCAACGAGATCGCCATGCCCTGAAAAATAAAATCGGTCAGAATCACGCTGGAACCAGCCACCAAGGCCAACGCTGTGATCAGAATAGGCCGCGTCCTAGCCTTGCAGGATAGAATGACGGCATCACGCAACGGCGTCCCCTTCAGAATCTCCTGCTGAGAAAAATCGACCAATAAAATTGAATTACGCACGATGATACCGGCCAAGGCGATAAAGCCGATCATGGAGGTGGCGGTAAAGCGGGCATCCAGCAACCAGTGGCCCGGAATGATGCCAATCAGGGTCAATGGAATCGGCGCCATGATGATGGCCGGCAGGATAAAATTGCCGAATTCCCATACCACCAGCATATAAATCAGAATCAACGCCACCCCAAAGGCCATGCCCATATCACGGAAGGTCTCATAGGTGACCGTCCATTCACCGCTCCACTCGAACGAAGAACGGCTGTACTGATCCGGTGCGCCGGTGTAGAAAGACTCAGGTTTGACACCGTCGGGAGCCTTGTAGTCCTTCAACATGCGCTCAACATCCATCATGGCATAGATCGGCGAATCAAGCCGACCGGTAACCTCACCCGTCACATACTCAACCGGACGCAGATCCTTGTGATAGATGACAGGATCTTGCAGGTCACGCACGAACCGCCCCAGCTCTCCCAGAGGAACCGTCTTGCCGGCAGGGGTAGGAATGGGCAGATCGGTCAGGCTGGTAACATGGGCCCGCACTTCCAGCGGTACCTGGATCAGGATGTAGGTCGGCTCCAGGACCACGCCGCGCTTGACATCCCCCAGCCGTGCCCCACCCATGGCCATGGCCAAATTTCGGTTAATCACATCAACCGAGACACCACGTCTGACCGCCTTTTCGGTATCCACCTCAAAACGCCAGATATCGTAGGGTTCCTGCATGTAGTTATCGACATCAACAATCGACGATGAACGCTTGAACATGGCCGTCATATCACGGGCAAACTGACGCCGCACGGCAGCATCGGGACCGGTTACTTCGGCTACGACCGATTGTAGCACGGGCGGCCCCGGAGGCATTTCCACCACTTCGATGTGGGCATTGACCTTGGCCGCCAAGGGTGTCAACAGTTCACGTGCCAATACGGCCAAATCGTGACTGGTGCGCTTGCGTTCATTCTTGTGCAGCAACTGCACCTGAATATCAGCATGCCACGGTTCCTGGCGCAGATAATAGTGCCGCACCATACCATTGAAATTGAAGGGCGATGCGGTACCCGAATAGGTCTGCATAGCGACAATCTCAGGAATATTCTTACGCATCACCTCGGACATCTGCTGAGCCAGGTTGGCCGTTTTCGGCAGCGCCGTTCCTTCCGGCATATTGATGACGACATTGAATTCTGGCTTGTTGTCCAAAGGCAGAATTTTTACCGTCACATGGGTGGTGTAAAACAGAGCCATGGAGAGGAAAAAGGCCGCTACCAAACCGCCCAGAAACAGGTAGCCCTTCCATTTATGGTCCAGCAACGGCGGGATAATGGCCCGGTAAAACCGCTCCAGCCGCTCAGCCTGATGATGTTCCTTTTCAGAGCTGATGTGCAGATATTTCATGTTGGGACGGATCAGCTGGGTCAGCCACGGCGTGAAGATGAAAGCGGCAAACAGGGAAAACAGCATGGCTGCCGAACCAAGAGCTGGAATCGGTCCCATGTAGGGTCCCATCATGCCACGCACAAAACCCATCGGCATCAGGGCAGCAATAACGGTGAAGGTAGCCAGGATGGTCGGATTACCCACCTCACGTACCGCATCAATTGACACATTCTGGCAGCAACTGTCCTCCAGCAACCAGCGGCGGTAGATGTTTTCTACCACGACAATGGCATCATCCACCAGAATACCAATCGAAAAAATCAGTGCAAACAAGCTGACACGATCAATGGTGTACTTAAACAACCAAGCCGAAAAAACGGTCATGAGAATGACGACCGGGATGACAATCAGGGTGACAATCGCCGGACGCAGGCCCAGTGAAAACCAGACCAGCAACATGACAGCAACCGTGGCCACACAGAGCTTGAACAGCAACTCGTTGACTTTTTCGTTGGCTGTTTCGCCATAGTTGCGGGACACCGCGATATGAACATTGGCCGGAATCAGACGTCCCTTCAGGGTCTCAACCCGTTCGAGAATACCGTTGGCCACCGTAACGCCGTTACTGCCTTTCTTCTTGGCAATGGCAAGGGTCACCGCCGCTGCCCCATCGGCCTGGACACTGTTCTTGGCAGCTGGTCCAGTGTAATAGGTCACCAGCTGACTGGTCTCTTCCGGACCGTAGGTCACACGAGCCACATCACCAATATAAATCGGCATACCCTGATGGGTGCCAATCACCAGGCGATTGATATCCTGGGCATTACGCAGAAAGGCTCCGGTATAAACCTTGAAACCCACATCGCCTGATTCGACGTTACCAATACCCTGCTCACTGTTGGCAGTCTGGATGGTGTTGGCAATCTGGTCCAGGCTCAAACCATATCCCGACAGACGTTCAGGATAAACCTCAACCCGGATCTGCTCGGATCGCCCACCAATGATGAGACCCTGGCTGGTATTGCCGACCTCCTTGATGCGCTGCAGCACATCAAGCGCCAATATCCGTAGTGCCGAATCGTCGACATCCCTGGACCAGAGCGTCAAGGTAACCACGGGAACATCATCGACTGCCTTAGGCTTGATGAGTGGCTGATCGACACCTGGAGGGATGCGATCCATGTTGGACATGACCTTGTCACGCAACTTGACGATGGAGGATTCCAGATTCTCACCGACGTCAAACTCCACCGTCACCATGGCCTGACCACGTGCGCTAGCGGAATAGACATGTTTGACCCCGCCAATTTCGCTCATGATGCGCTCAAGTGGCTCGGTCACCAAAGTGGCTACCTGCTCCGACGAGGCCCCTGCGTAACGCACAAAGATATCGACCATAGGGACTGATATTTGCGGATCCTCCTGCCTGGGAGTTACCAGCAGTCCCAGCAATCCCATCGCCAGACAGGCCAGCAGCAACAGCGGCGACAAAGGGGACTGAATAAAGTTGCGTGCCATGGTCCCAGCCACACCCAGCTCATGATGCGGCGAGGGCAATTCACTGACCAGATTCTTCAGTGCTGATTGCTGTGTAGATTGCTGTTGATTACTCACGTTTCCATCCACTCAACCTTGTTGCAGTGTTCCAAACCTATCGTTGCTGTACCTTCGGCAGAGACAAATCGCCGCCCATAGCCGGCTGCATGGCGCCGCTGCTGCTCCAGCCACTCGGCAGCACAGCATTAGGATTGGCGGCGATGCGCTCGCCAGCCCGTAATCCGGACAAGACACTGACCGACCGTTCGTCGACAAAACCACCCAGACGCACCATACGCAGCTCAGGGTCACGGCCATCGGCCACCACCATCACACCGGGCAGGCTTCCCCGCCACAACACCGCCGATTTGGGAATAACCGGCAAACTCTCCATCGGCATGGAACTGTCAGGAATGGTCACCTCGGCATACATACCCGGTCCACCAGGGGCGTCGACCGGTAAATCCAGTTTCATGGTCACCGTATGGCGCTGTGGATCAGCCATGGGGTAAATCTGCGCCACCCGGGTCTCTACCCGCATGTTACCCACATCCAGTTTGGCCGGGATGATCATGCCTCGTTGAATACCTCCCATCAACCGCGCTGGTACATCGACCTTGATCTGCAAGGTACGGGTATCAGCAAAAGTTACCATCGGCATGCCCGGTTGCACCGTGTCCCCCACCTCGATACTCTTGCGAATGATGACGCCCGAGAAAGGGGCCACTGAACGCAGATCCCTCAGTTTGGCATCCAGCTCCTGCAATTGGCCAATGACCTGTTGCCGGGTAAAGAGTGCCTGATCGATCAGGGTGCCCTGGTTAAAAATTTCGGCCCGGCGTGACAGCTCCGGATTATCAGTACCCGTCATGCGCGACATAGGCTCGGTAAAATAGCGATCCACCAGCTTGGGAATACGCATACCCATGTTATCCGCCATGTTGGAACCGGTATACACCTGACGTGAATACTGGACATGAGCATTACGCAAGGTCGATTCGGCCGTACTCAAGGCCGCCAGAGCCTGATTGCGTTTGGCCTGCAGATCCTCATCATCAAGGGCAATCAGGACACTGCCCTCCTTGAACCAGTCTCCTTCGATACCGGCAATGAAGACCACCCGCCCAGGCATCTGGGCAGCAAAGGAAACCTCACGCAGCGGCACCACCGTACCACCCAGCGTTGTCGTAACACCGACCGGACCAGACTCGACCGTGATTGCCCCGATCGCAGCATCGGCTGTCGCAGGAGCTGCCACAACTACATGGCTGCATACCATCGCGCCGGCCATCGTACTGGCCATCAACAGCGACAACCAACCCATCTGCCTAAGATGACTCTGTGTTTTATTAAGCATGATCTGTCCGTCCTCTGAATAGAAATATCCTGCGGATGACAAAAATGGCCCTCCATGGCCTTGTCGGGATGTACCTAGCTCTTTACACCCGACCCATGACATCAAAGCTCTTGATAAATGGCGTGGCCATTTTAGGATTTTTGATCATGGCGCCATAATCACCCACTTTGAACTTCAGTTTACCCGTGGTATAAGCCATGCCCAATTTCATCATGCCGATCCCATCCTTGATCCACTTTTCCCAGCTCTCTTCGCTGGCCCGCAGATCCCACTTCAGCGGCTCACCACTGAATGTCCCGGCCTTGGTAGCCTTGCCCTTCTCAACGACCAGAACGCCGCGCGGATTGTCCTCGTCGTCGAAACCGTAGGCAATCACCGAATTAAAGTCGATTTCGGCCAAAGCATCGGACAAATCAGGCTCCTTGTTCCATTCCTGCTGAAAACGACGCATCCAATCCTCTGAAAACAGTCCAGCCATACCACCCTTCTCCTTCTGTTTGCTGCCAATCAACCCGTCCTGGTACCGACGGGTCACCTTGTGTGTTAGTATAAGGTATCATGCCGTGTACGTTCAATCAATTAATTGATGAAATAATCGATTATCAACCGGATTCTGAGGAAAAAGATAGCATAAACCGGTGGACCAATCAATAACAATATTAGAAAAAGATTAATTTCTTTTAAACTATGATTTAATTCTATTTTATAGTGAAGCAATATCTGTTAATACCTCATACGTAGATGGAACAGCAAACAAAGGTATCTCATTATGAATCCACACAGCATCAACTCCATTTCGCTGGCTGTCACGATTGCCACACTAGCTGGTGTAGGTCGTTGCCGCTACGCTCCCGGTACCATGGGGACGCTGGCCACTCTGCCACTGGCTATTGCTGTGCAGCAAGCTGGCCCGGTCCTGCACGGTCTGGTATTGCTGCTGGTAACCCTCATCGGTACCTGGGCTGCCGACAGGGTTGCCAGGCACTGGCATCGCTCCGACCCATCGGAGGTGGTCATTGATGAATCAGCTGGCCTGCTGCTGACCCTATGGGGGCAACCCGATGGCTGGCCATGGTGGTTGGCAGGTTTCTTGCTGTTCAGGTTCTTTGATATCGTAAAACCATGGCCGGTCGGGTGGTGTGACCGGCATATTCCTGGGGGGTGGGGCATCATGATTGACGATCTCGCTGCTGGTGTCTGGTCATCGCTGTTGCTGGCGGTCTGTCACTGGTTGCTTGTTCAGGGCCGGTTGCCATGAAATGTCTGCTGGTTGTACCGCGCTGGAATGAGGTCGAGGAAGGTTTGTCGTCATCTGGACGTCCGTACCTGGATCTGCTGCTGAACTGCTTCGGCTACCAGGAAGTCGATACGCTGGAAGTGGAAAGCGACCGCGCGTTTGACCCGTTATCGGTCGATGAGGACTATACCCTGATTTTGGTGCAGGGCGAACACAACAGTCGTCTACGCCGTTCCATGATCTCCAATCTCGGTCTGTCTCTTGGACTTGACAGCCGCGAAGCGGGTGAACTGCGTGTTATGGGAGCCCGCCGCCTGGTCGATAGCCGGGGGCAGAATGTCGGTTTTGCGGCCGATCATCGCCGCAGACGTTTGGTCATCTTCTGTGAAGAGCCGATCTGGCCGATACGCCGGACTCTGGTACGAACCATTCTCTCCTTTCAGCAATCCCAGCACGAAGAGAGCGGTCACTCACGACGTGCGCGTTATGCCTCCTGCTGGATGGTGGAAGGAGAAAGCGACCGGGATGAGCTGGCTAGCCTGCTTGAAATCGAGGGGACCGGTTCTGCCAGCGCCATCCGTCTACTCCCCGACGGCGACTTGGCCATCCGTCTCTCACCCTTCCACGGTGAGGAATTTCGTGACGCGGTGCGACAACGCCTTGGCAGTCGACTCTATGCCATGGAAGCCATGCCCCTGGAAGAGGTTCTCAACCAGCAGCTGCGTCACGCGGGTCTTCGGGTTGCCGTAGCCGAGTCCTGCACTGGAGGCGTGATCAGCAGCCGATTGACCACCCTGGGCGGTAGCAGCAGCTTTTTTGTGGATGGTTGCGTAGTCTACAGTAACGAGGCCAAGCAATCACGACTCGGTGTCTCATCGGTGCTACTGGAGCGGCACGGAGCGGTATCAGCAGAGGTGGCCAAGGCCATGGCTCACGGGGCCTTGCAGAGCAGTCAAGCCGATCTGGCCGTAGCCGTCACCGGTATTGCCGGGCCAGAAGGTGGCACAGCCGGCAAACCGGTTGGCACGGTGTTCCTCTCCTGCATCAACCGTGATGGTGAGACACTCGACTGCAGCCGCCACTATCGTGGTGACCGGCAACGTATCCGCCAGTGTTCCAGCCAGACAGCCCTACACCTGTTGCGACGCCTGATGCCGCAGCGACTCTCGTCACAAAAAGTAGTGTTAACCGAACCGAATTGGGATCCATGATGAAACGCCTGATCGTATGGATTGCCGTGGTCATGATGATGATGACGGGCAAGCCACTCACTGGAGCTGTCATAGCTGAGGAAACTGACCACAACGTGATACAGGAGAGCGAGGATTCCCTCCCTGTTAACGAGACCCTTCCTTTATCGACAACAACGAGCGACCCTGAAACGGTCCTGCCTGCCACAGCCTTCTGGTTGCGCGCCTCGTTGCCAGTATCTCCCACCGACGATGTCTTCGGTCCCGGGGTCATGCACTACCGCGTGCGTGGTGATGAAACGCTGATCGAGATTGCTCGTGCTTTTGACATGGGCTATCAGGAGATGGCCCGTGCCAACGACGATGTCGATCCATGGGTGCCACCGGCCGGTCATACCTTACGTATTCCGGCGTTGTTTGTCATTCCGTCCAGCCGTGACAAGTGGGATCTGCTGGTCAATATACCCGAGATGCGCATTTATCATCGCACCGGCCCGGGTCGCATCGAAACATTTCCGATCGGTATTGGCCGTGAAGGATTTTCAACCCCCGTCGGTACGACCACCATCGCCAGTAAAAAAGAAAATCCAGCCTGGTATGTACCGGACTCCATCCGTAAGGAGAAACCGGATATGCCGGCCGTAGTACCCCCTGGACCGGAGAATCCGCTTGGCAGCCATGCGCTCTATCTGGCTTTTACAGCTGGCAATTACCGCATCCATGGCACCCATCGACCACTGGGGGTCGGGCGGCGTGTCAGTCATGGCTGCATCCGTCTCTACCCGGAAGACATCCGGGTCCTGTATGAACGAACGACTGTTGGCTCCCGCGTCGTGACCGTCAATCAACCCGTCAAGGCTGGCTGGCGTGGCAGTGAGCTGTTCCTGGAAGTGCATCCCATGTTGAGCATGATGACCGAACAGGCCGAAGAGTCGGCCGACGTGGAAATGGACGATGAGGAACAACAGCGCGATGAGCCCCTAGCGGCCGGACCACTGCCGGCCTGGATTCCGCAGATGACCGTTCTGGCAACACAAAGCGTCCAGCAGGCACTGGCGCGCCGGCCTGGAACCAGAACGCAGGTCGACTGGGATCGCATCAACCAGATGATCCTGTCCCATGACGGCGTACCACAGCCGATCGGCCGGATCATCCCGCAGCAGTGACCGATCTGAAACGGAAACGCAGAGGCCTTGTTGTCAGCGTTATCGTGCTGCTGGTGGCTGTCGCTGCCTTGGTGGCGCAGCAGTTGCCAACATTTGAGGCGCGGCTGCTGCGCACGATTCAGAGTTTTACTGGTCAGAATCTCACGGGTCTAACGCTCTCCCACGCCAACCTATCCTGGAATTTTGCCGAACTGTCGCTGGAGGTCACCGGCCACCAACTGACCTTGGCTGACACCACCGAGCCAGAACAACCACCATCGTGGCAGGCCCGTATCGGCACCCTGCGCTTCCGGATCACGCCAGTCGCCCTGTGGTCGGGAGAAGTAGCGATTGACCGCATCATCGCCGACGACGTCACCGTAACGCTGCATCAGCCAGCACAACAACCCAACAACCAGGAACAACTCCTGGCAGGCTTGGCCGCTCTACCCTTGTCCCAAATGATGGCCCAGCTTGCTGGCTACCAGGTTGATGGCATCCAGATTAACCGATTGCAATTAATCGCTGACTCTATGACTGCTGAGCTGGCCCAGTTGTCGGGCCAGCTCGACCGTCGCTCCGGAGCTGCCCATCTGACTGCCCATGGTCAGCTGTCCTGGACCGATCAGAACACCTGGCAACGGCGTATCAGCGGCACCTTGACCGGCCTGATCAACCGCGACGGCACGCTGAACCTGACAGCCACTACGGCATCCCTTCCCTGGTCAGACCTGCTGCCTCCCTCATCACAACAGGATAATACCCGCAACGGCCAGCTGCAGTTGACCGCCACAGCCCAGCGCAACGAACAGGGCGTGCTAACGCTTGCCCTGCATAGCAACTGGCAAACATCCCAACACCGGGGCCGCTTTACTGCGTCTGGTCAGCGGTCCATCGCAGGCCTTTGGCACATCACCGGTCAAATCAATGACCCACTTTATCCGGCCGACTGGGTTCCATGGCTGCCTGAAGCAGCCCTTCTGGCTGGGCTGCAGCTACCCCTGCAAGGACAACTGTCGTTAGACTGGCATGAAACCACGTCCACCCCAATCACAATCCACTGGCAACTGACCGGTGGATCGGGTCAAGTGGATCTATCTCCCCTGTTCCGCTGGCCCATCCCAATCGGCCATCTCACAGCCCATGGTCAGTTACAGCCACAAGGATCGGACTGGGATCTGGCTGTCGAACAGTTTACGCTGCATAACAGTCACGGCAACGGTCAGGGCCAGGTGACCCTGACCGGTCTGGGTGGTACACACACCGCCGCAATGGACCTGACCGCAACCGCTTCCGGTGTCACCACAGAACAGGCACGGTTCTATTATCCAGCCGCTATCATGCCAGAATCGCTGCTGCACTGGCTCGATACAGCGCTGGAACAGGGGCGGGTCAGCAGCGCCACCGCCCGCATCAAGGGTCCCCTGGACAGCACCCTGTTTACCACCGCACCTTCGCTGTTTCGCATTGAAGGCACGGTCGACAACGGCACCCTGCGTTATCTACCTTATCTGCCACCGTTGCACCACATCCGCACCACCCTGCTGTTCGATAAACTGTCGATGAGCGCCCAGGTACTGGATGGTCAGACCAGCAGTGCGCGCGATTTGCGTGGCACCGTCCATATAGCCGATATGACCCGACCCATCGTCGACATCCGTGCCACCGGCCAAGGCAACCTCGATGGCCTGTGGCGTGACATCGTCACCAATCCGCAACTAGGCTGGGATCGCCTCGCCGGCTTGACCGGCACCCAGCTACGCCAGGGCCAAGGTCAACTAGCGTTGCAACTGGCGTTGGATATCGGCCGCATGGAGCAATCGCGCTACAATGGCGAACTGGAGTTTCAGCAGGGCCATATCCTGCTGCCCTGGCTCAGCACCCCGCTGGAACAACTGCAGGGACGGTTAACCTTCGACAAGCAGCGACTGCAACTCCAGACCAGCTCCGGTCAAATGGCCGCGACACCCTTCACCAGCCAGCTGGAGGTGCGCCACTACACCAGCCCAACCAAACAGACGGTCGATTTGCGCACCATCTGGCAATTATCGGCTGAGCAGCTGTCACGCTGGCTTGATCCGCTGCTGACCGCTCCGGTCACTGGACAGGCCACTCTGCAGATTGATGCTAAAAAAAGCGTTGCCTCCAAGGGATCCTGGGAGCTGGCTGCCACAGCCAGCTCTGCCAGGATGGGTGCCGAAGGGCTGCTGGGTTGGCAGGTTGCCGGACCGATCACCCTCAAGGGTAACGGTCAGTTACTGGCCGACCGTGCCCTACGTATCGATGCGATCAGCGCCCAGCTCGGCAATCTTTCCTTTACAGGTAGCGCCCTCAACCATCCCGATCAGGATAGATGGCAGGCCACCGTCAACGAGATCAAGCTGGGCCAGAACCAGGGTCGCCTTGATATCAACCACGATCATGCCAGCGGATGGCGTCTGCGCATCGATATGCCGCTGCTGGATCTACGACCGTTGCTGGCCCGTATCAAGCCGCCCTCGTCACCCCCCCCTCCTCCATCTCCCCCTTCCTTCTGGCCTAAAATCGACATCCGTTTTCATGCCAAGCGGGTGATTCTGGCCAGTGAACCGGACGGTCAAGATCTCCGGGTCGATATGCTTCTCAACCATACCAGCGCCCAGCTCAACCATCTCAACATGCAGCTTGAAGGCAGTGATAGCTCTCTCTCCGCTGACGGTCAGCTGGTCTGGCGACAACATGTTGGCCAGGGCCCATGGCAGGGTCATTTCAACGCCTCCAGTCAGGATATCGGTGCTGTGGCACGTCTGCTCGACCTGCATCAGGGGCTGGAATCGGGCAGTGGTACGGTGACTGCGCAACTATCGGGTACAGTCCCTGAGGGCCAACGACTGGTGGAGTCCATCAACGGCGACGTGACCCTGAAGGCCCGCAACGGCGTATTACGCAAAATGGGCCTGTTTGCCCGTCTGCTAGCGCTGTTTTCGCTGGATGAACTACCGGGGCTGTTGACAGGCGATCGGCCCGATCTGGCCAAGGACGGCGTTTATTATCATATGCTGCAAATTCCGGTGACCCTGAAGGAAAGCATCGCCAACCTCCACCATGCCGAACTGTCCGGCCCATCGATGAAGATCGTGGTCTCCGGCAGCGTCGATTGGTTGCACTCCCAACAGCAGCTGCTGGTCGGTCTGCGCCCGCTGCAACTGCTCGATCGGCTGGTCAATCTGGTGCCCCTGCTGGGCAAGCTGCTGTCCGGCAGCCGCGAAACCCTGATCGAGTATCAGTTCGACGTCACCGGTTCCAGTCAGGATCCGGTGGTCCATCTCAGACCCTTCGACAGCCTTGCCCCCGGCATCCTGAAGGACATCCTGACCATTCCGGGCAAAATCCAGCACTATCTATTGCAGGACAAACCCAAGGACCCGCCACAGGAGTAGCGGTCATCTCGGTCACTTGGCAAAAACGATTGATTTCCATCCAACATTATGCCATCATTCCTCCTTCATCGTTGCACTTCACCTTAGACCATCGCCTGCAGAGAGTTCCCAGAGAGGTAGCCATGACCATGCTAGCTATGACAGCCAGTGATGAGAACGATTTTATCCAGAGGTTACAGGGTGTCGGTGTCTCAGCCGAACAATCGGCCACTTTCATACAGATTTTTGAGCACCTAATCCGCAGGAACCTAGCATCGCCACCAGCCAACACAACAGCTGACATTGTACCCATACCGGCCAATCTGTCCCAGGCCCTCTCCTCGCTACGTGATGCGGTCAACAGCCGCGCATCGAAACAGGATCTGGTTGATATGGGCAAGAATTATGATCTGCGCGTACTGGAACTACAGCGCGATATCAAGGAGCTGGATGTCAAACAGGAGACCACCAGGGAAGAACTCAAACGTGACATTAAAGAGCTCGACACCAAGCTGGAAACCACTAAAAAGGAACTTGACACCAAACTGGAAACCACTAAAAAGGAACTTGACACCAAACTGGAAACCACTAAAAAGGAGCTTGAGTTCAAATTGGAAGCCACCAAGGAAGAACTCAGACGTGATATCAAGGAACTTGAAGTTAAGTTGACGTCGCAGATTGAACTGGCCAGAATTGAAACCCAACGCGATATTGCTACTGTCAAGACCAGCCTGATCCAGTGGGTAGCCGGTTTTCTCTTCGCCCAGTCTACTCTTACGCTCGGCGCTGTCTATGCCATGATTCGTTTTATGGTCGTAAAATGATCCGCTTTCCCCCGGAGCGAGCGTCCATTATTCGGCGTTTCTCACGGGTTCGGCAAGGCTGCCTTATCGATGTTCCATGGTATGTCAGCGGCACTCCCAAAATGCTTGTCTGATGCGCATTTTCAAATTGCCATTTTTCAGCATTTTCGGAGTGCCGCTGACACTTGTTCGCGAAAATAAAAAAAAATGACGTCAACAACTGCGGAATGTCGGCTGAAGAACCCTAATGTTATCTACAAGAAGAGTTCTGATCAAGCCAAGAGTTTCTCTATGCGGTCTTTTCGAGTCAATAATGCTGACTCCATCAACATAGCCACCGATACACCTGGCCCAATGGCCTCTGCCCTCGTTGACACCGGACCAACCAATTCACAGATCAACCAAGACTGGCTGAGCTGGAGCGGCTAGGGAAAACAGGAGGATAGGATCCATGCAGTCTATCGAGTATCAAACTAGTGGTCATGTACCATTGAACCGTCATCTGGAAATTGACTTGCCAGCAGAAATCCCCGTTGGTCGTGTGCGTATTGCTATTATTTACCAGATTGATGACCCTTCTGCACCGGTTGAAAAACAAGCGGTTCCACGAAGTATCAAAACCCTGTTATCGTCCATGCCGGATGTGGCGGAAGATGCTGATTTTGCCCGCCAACAAGATGTCGGGCGTGAGGATGTAGCGTGGGGTTCCTGATCGATACCAATGTGCTTTCAGAATTGCGCAAAGGATCAAGGGCAGATGCCCATGTGCGACGCTGGTTCGACCAGACAGATGAGGCTGACCTCCTCCTTTCGGTATTGGTGTTGGGCGAAATACGCAACGGCATTGAACGATTACGACGGCGCGATCCAACTAAGGCTGTGCTGCTCGAAACTTGGCTTCATGAGGTCATGATAACCATGTCAGATCGGATCTTGCCCATTACCCCACAAATTGCCGACTATTGGGGCCGTCTTGGCGTGCCGGACCCATTGCCAGTCATCGATAGCCTGTTAGCTGCCACAGCACTGGCCCATGATCTGGTATTGGTAACGCGCAATGTTGCGGATATGGTTCGCAGCGGGGTCAAGGTCATCAATCCGTTTGAGCACAGTGAGGATCAACCATGAGGCATGCATGGTCGGTGGCCTGCCCGTCAACGCAAAGTCTTCAAAAAGGCAATTAAATCACGCCTGTTGTCGCGCAACTGCATACCCTCAAAGGCCAGTGCATGCTGTGACTTGCGCTGGGTCATGGCGATGTTAGGCATGAACCGGGTTGGATCGTCGAGTAGTTGTTCCAGGCTTTGTTCGGTCCAGTGTAGTTCATGAGACTGGACCCGCTGGATGAAGGCATCGCTATAGTGGAACCCGACCGCAGCACCGGCTGGACGGCCGACAATGCCCCACAGATAAGGCCCCCGCTCATTGACTTTCTTGTCGGTCAGGTCGTGGCAGACACCACAGTTGTTCTGGGCCAGCAACCGCCCTGTAGCGGGATCTCCGTGCTGGCGCCAGTAAAAGGCTGCAACAACCATTGAAAGCGCAACAATTCCGAGTACAATGCTAAGTGGTTTGAACCAGTTCACGGCTATGATGTCCTCCTGTTGGGTCGTCCCGACTAACCAGCGGGTTTTATTGTCCCCTGAACTTGGTTCAGTTGCAAGCAATTATCAGCCAAGGAGTCCCAAGCCATGCTGGTCAGCGACATCATGACAACCCATATCCGGACCGCCAAGGCAGACGACACCATCCGTTCTGTCGCTGCCATTATCTGTACCAACAACATCAGCGCCCTGCCTGTTGTGGATGAGAACAATCACCTGATTGGTCTGATCTCGGAGAAGGATATTCTCAACAAGCTGCTGCCTAGCTTTTCCGATTTTCTCGATGATCCGGTCCGCGCTCGCGACTTCATCGCTATGGAAACCGCCTACGATGGCGTACTGGCCCTGGAAGTCAGAACAGTGATGACGCAGAAAGTGCTGTCGGTAGCGCCAGACGATCCGGTGCTGCAGGCGGCGTCACGCATGACCATCAACAAATTCCGTCGCATGCCCGTAGTCGACCGGAGTGGCCTGCTGGTTGGTGTTATCAGCCTGGGCGATATTCACAAGTCCTTTTTTAAACAGACCTTGGCCAGGTGATGCCCGTGGGAATGTTTGTTGTGCTGGCTGGACCTTCCTGCATTGGTAAAGGACCGCTGTACAGTGCCCTGAAGCGATTTTACCCTGAAGTAGCAGGTCGGTTGCAGCAGATCATCCTCTATAACGACCGAGCTATTCGCCCGGGCGAAGAAGATGGTGTTGATTATTTTTTTCGGTCACGTCGCGATATTGAGGCGCTTGGCCCGGATCAGGCCCACATTGTCGTTGACGTGCGCGGTGACCTTCAGGCCTTGGAGATCGCCCAGGTTCAACGCATCATCGATGCCGATCGGGATCCTTTTTTCGAGGGCAATCCATTCGTGCCGGCAAAACTGCGCGAATATGGCCTGTTTGACAAATTCCCGGTGTTGTCGGTGTTTCTGTCACCCTTGAGCTGTGAGGAGATTCTCTATCTCAAGGACCGTGGCGTCGATCTGGCCAGTTTTGTCACCGATGTCCAGCGCCGCAAGTTGTTGCACCGCGCTGTGCGTCAAAAAGTCAATCTATCCCTCAAGGATCTGGAAAATATCGAAAAGAAGGCCGCCAGTGCCATCGTCGAGATGCGTGAGGCATGGAAGTTCGACCATGTCATCCCGGTGCATGATGGCGAAGGCCACGACAACTGGGATGCCTTTTATTATCCGGTTGGTACTGCACGCAAGGCTCTGCTGGCCTTTGCCGCACTGTTACAGGGCGAGATACCTCCGGCAGCTACGACAGAACGATGGAGCGAGGATCTGATCCCTTGAAATACGAAATAGAGCGCCGTTTTTTGATGCAGAATGACAACTGGCGCCATCTTGGTGTGGCCGGAGAGCTGTTTCGGCAGGGCTTTCTCTCTACCGTGCGGGAACGGGTGGTACGCGTACGGGTGGTGGGAGAACGGGCCACCCTGACCATTAAGGGCATTGCCCAGCAACAAAGCTTCACCCGTGCCGAATTTGAATATACCATCCCGCTGGACGACGGTAACTATCTGCTGGAACAGCTGTGTGAAACACCCCTGATCGAAAAGAGGCGTTATACGATTCCGATCGGTGCGCTGGTTTGGGAAATTGATGAGTTCTTTGGTGATAATCAGGGATTGATTCTGGCCGAAGTTGAGTTACAACAGGAGCAGCAGGAGATCGGTTCACTGCCAGACTGGGTTGGCCGTGAAATCACCTACGATGCGCGTTACAGCAACGCCAGTCTGGTTCATCACCCGTGGGGTCGCTGGTCCCCTGAGGAACGGAATCTCTGACGGTGGCTGTCTATGCCATTGGTGACATCCATGGCTGCGCACGGGAGTTTGAAGCGCTGCTGCGGCATATTGCCTTCAATCCTCAGCAGGATCGTCTCTGGCTGGTTGGGGACCTGATCAATCGGGGGCCCTTTCCGCTCGAAGTCATTCGTCTGGTGCGCTCCATGGGAGATTGCGTCACCGTGGTGATGGGCAACCACGAGTTGCGGGCGCTGTTTGGCATGGCGGAAGCAACGCCACCGGTCAATTTCCTGCGTCACAGTGCCTACCTGCTTGAGGCCAGCGACGCCCAGGAGATCCATGGCTGGATCGGGACCCTGCCACTCATTCATCACGACGAGACCCTAGGATGGAGCATGGTCCATGCGGCCCTATCACCACTCTGGAGCATGCATCAGGCCTACAGCCATGCACGCACGCTGTCGCACGCCCTCATACGTCCCGATACCATCACCCCTTCCATGCGTTACAGCCTGAACATTTTAACCAAGGGGCGTCTGTGCAGCCGACAGGGCGAATTTCTCTGGCCAGGCAACCATGCCAACGTCCGCGGTATCAACCCTTACCGTTTGCCGGAAGAAGACGCTTCCACACCCTACCATGCCTGGTTCGAACACCGTTCGTGGCAGGCAGGTGAGCGCGTCATTTTTGGTCACTGGGCCATGGCAGGGCTGATTTATCGCCCGCCTCACTGCTTTGGACTCGATTCGGGTTGTGTCTATGGAGGCAAGCTGACGGCCATGAGACTGGACGATCCAGCCTGGCCACTGTTTCAGGTCGACTGTCCGACCTACATCCAACTGAGCGGTGATGGCTGACATGGAACAATATGGGTACGGAATGTGAATGGCTGGATAACGTGGAGCCGCCTTTCGGATTTGAACCGAAGACCTGCTCATTACGAGTGAGCTGCTCTACCACTGAGCTAAGGCGGCCAACCGGCTGGGATTCTATCTGTGACCGTATCATCTTGTCAAGCCCTGTTCGTCGTGGCCCGTATCATAAATTGAAGAGTGTCCTACCATGAGTGTCGAAGCGTTGACTCCCCCGCCCCACTTCATCCAGCAAATGATTGCCGATGATCTGCATGCTGGCCGTATCCCGGCCACCGTCGTAACCCGGTTCCCACCAGAACCGAATGGCTACCTCCATATCGGTCACGCCAAATCGATTCACCTCAATTTTGGCATGGCGGCTGAGTTTGGTGGCATTTGCCGGTTGCGGTTTGATGACACCAATCCTCTCAAAGAGGAGCCGGAATATGTGGCGTCGATCGAAAACGATGTTTGCTGGCTGCTGGGACGCCCCCTGGAGGAGTCCCCCCGCTTTACGTCAAGCTACTTTGACCAGATCTATCACTATGCCGAGCAGCTGATTCTCACAGGCAAGGCTTATGTCTGCGACCTCAATAACGAGGAGATTCGCGCTACACGGGGAACCCTGACCCAGCCTGGCCAAGAAAGTCCCTATCGCAACCGTGGTGTCGAAGAAAACATTGATCTGTTCCGTCGCATGCGTGCCGGGGAATTTGCTGATGGCAGCCGTGTGCTGCGCGCACGCATCGACATGGCTGCTGGTAACATCAACATGCGCGACCCGATTCTCTACCGCATCCGGCGCGCTACCCACCATCAGACCGGGGACAACTGGTGTCTTTACCCCACCTACGATTTTTCCCATTGTCTGGCCGACGCCATCGAACGGGTGACCCATTCGCTCTGCACGCTGGAATTTGAGGATCACAGGCCGCTGTACGACTGGATTCTGGACCAGCTCGATATCAACGATCCCCGTCCCCATCAGACCGAATTTTCCAGACTGTCGATCGAGTACACCGTGCTGAGTAAACGGCGCTTGAATCTGCTGGTCAACTCCGGCAGCGTCGATGGCTGGGATGATCCGCGCATGCCAACCCTTGCCGGCTTGAGACGACGCGGTTATACCCCGGAAGCCCTGCGCCGTTTTTGTCAGCACATTGGTATCTCCAGAGCCGATAATCGCGTCGAAATGGCTCTGCTGGAGCATTGCGTCCGTGACGATCTTGACCATCGTGCGGCACGGGCCATGGCGGTACTGCACCCCCTGAAAGTGGTGATTGAAAACTGGCCACAAGATCAGGTCGAGTGGCTATCGGCTCCCTGTCATCCTCAGGATGACACCATGGGGGTGCGTCAATTGGCCATGACACGGGAGATCTGGATCGAACAGGACGACTTCCGTCGACAGGCCAACAAGGATTTCAAGCGGTTGGTTCATGGTGGCGAAGTACGTCTGCGCAATGGTTACATCATCCATTGTCATGAAGCCGTCACCGATGCCGTCAGCGGCTTGGTGACCGAATTACGATGTACTTACGACCCCGATACCCTGGGTGTCAACCCCAGTAATCGCAAGGTGCGCGGCGTGATCCACTGGCTGTCGGTATCCCACAGTCTGTCGGCTGAGGTGCGTCTGTATGACCGGTTATTCACCCTCACCAGCCCCGATGCCGATAGCGACGCAGCCTTTCTGGCGATGCTGAATCCAGAGTCACTGACTATCCTGCCCAACTGCCCTGTCGAACCCGGTCTGGCCCATGCCAAGGCGGGAGATTCGTTCCAGTTTGAACGGGTTGGTTTTTTCTGTGTCGACAACCGTGATGCCACGGACAATCGCCTGGTATTTAACCGTACCGTGGCGTTGCGTGATTCCTGGACCAGGAAGGAAAGCCACTGAACCATTCCTGCCTGACAGGCGGATCCGCCATGCAGACCATCCTGATCGTCGAGGATTCAAAAAGTCTTGCGGTTCTGTTCAAGGATCGCATTGAGTCCAGGCTGGGGATTGAGGTGGTCGTCGCCTATCGTGCCGATGAGGCTCGGCGGATGATGGCCGGTCGACCACCCCCTTTCTTTCTGGCCCTGTCCAATATCGTCCTGCCCGATGCCCCTGATGGTGCCATCATCGACGACATCCTGTCGCAGGGTATCCCGGTCATGGTATTGACCGGTACCTACGATCGGGCTTTGCATGAACACATCCTACGCAAGGGCGGGCTGGACTATTTCGTCAAAGACAACATCGGCGTGGTCGATTCGGTCATCCATGCCATTGATCGGATCCGTCGCAACCGTACCGTCCAGGTGATTGTGGCCGATGACTCACGCAGTAGCCGTCGCTTGGTTGCCGATGCCCTGCGCCGCTACAACTTCGTGGTACTGGAGGCAGACCATGGCCTGGATGCGCTGGCCTTGCTGGCGCACCATCCGGCACAGCTGGTGATTACCGACTACCAGATGCCCAAAATGGATGGCCTGCAGCTGACCAAAAAGATCCGCACCCATTACTCGCGTGATACGGTTGCTGTGGTTGGACTTTCATCCGTTGAGGACAGAAGTCTGGCGATACAGTTCATCAAGGCTGGAGCCAACGACTTTCTCATCAAGCCGTTCCAGTCCGAAGAACTGCTGTGCCGCGTCTACCAGAACATCGACATGATCGAGCGCCATGCCGATCTGCACCAGCTGGTAACGCAGCATCAATCGATCCTCGACAACGCCCTGGATGCCATCATCACCATCGATGCCCAGGGTCGGGTACTGGATTATAATCCGGCTGCACAGGCGCTGTTTGGTTACACACGCGATACCATCGTTGGCCGCGATCTGGCCGATCTCATCGTCCCGGAACCCTTTCGACAGCAACACCGGCAAGCGCTGGCCCGTTGGCAGGACAATCCTGCCGCAACCCTGCAACGCCGAATCGAGATGCCTGCCCTGCGCGCCGATGGTCGCACCATTGAGCTGCAGATCTCGCTGACCCGTGTGACCCACAACGGGCAGATTCGTTTTACCGCCTTTCTGCAGGATATCACCGAACGCAAGCAGTTGATGACCTCCCTGAAGGAGACGCTGGCGGTGGCGGAGTCGGCCAGTCGCGCCAAAAGCGATTTTATCGCCAACATGAGCCATGAAATCCGTACCCCGATGAATGCCATTATTGGTTTCACCGATCTTGGCTTGAAGGTCGATCTCCCGGTACGGGTGCACGATTACCTCGAAAAAATCAAGAATGCCTCGCACTCCCTGATGGGCATCATCCACAACATCCTCGATTTCTCCAGGATGGATGCGGGACAGCTGACGCTGGACCCTGTTGCCTTTGATCTGCACCAGATGCTGGAGCGGTTGAGTGATCTGTTCAGTCGTCAGGCCTCCGAGCAGGGCATTGAGTTGCTGTTCATGGCCCCGGTCGCGTTTGACGATGTCCTCCATGGTGATGTAGCGCGCCTGGAGCAAGTGCTGATCAACCTGATCCGCAATGCCATCAAGTTCACGCATCAGGGTTCTGTAGTGGTCACCGTACAACCGAGCCGGCTTGATCATGACCAGGTCCTGCTGCGGTGCGCGGTGCGTGACAGCGGTATTGGTATTGACCCGGCCATGTTGTCACGCATTTTCGAACCCTTTGTCCAGGCTGACAGCTCCATCACACGGCAATATGGCGGTACTGGTCTGGGTCTGTCGATCTGCAAATCGATCGTCCAGTTGATGGAGGGCGCCATCCAGGTGGAGAGTATCCCCGGCCAGGGCAGCCAGTTCTCCTTCCACGTGACCGTAGGCTACCATGGCTCTAACCGCCGTGCCCGGCCAACCGTTAGCGATGGGCTGGAACAGCGCCGTGTCCTGGTGGCCTGCCACCACGCCCTGTTGCAGCAGCAGCTGGAGACTCTGCTGCTGGACATGAAGCTGCAACCGGTATCGGCTACCCCGTCAGACCATGCCCTGTTCGATCGGGTATTGTCGTCTGCTCATGACAACCCCTTCCTGGCGGTACTGGCCGACTGGTCCCCCTCTGGGCATGAACAGCACCGGGACGGGATCCACCTGCTGGGAGAACTGCGCGCCGCCTGGAGCGCGGAGATGGCAGCCCTTCCTCCACCACGACTGATTCTGATGACCCCCTTTGGTCTGGATGATATCAAGGCCCATGGTGAACAGGTCGGTATTGACGATTTCCTGGACAAGCCGGTCAGTCGAAAGCGACTGCTGCAGGTGCTGACAGGTACCGCACAAGGCTCCCCCGCAGAGGTCGATCGGCGTTGGGATTGGCCTTTGGCTCTCGAACGGATTACCAGCGACCATACAGCCGGAGCGCGGGTGTTGTTGGCGGATAGTAATCCGATCAGTCAACAGGTCATCAAAGAGCTGCTCAACCGTGTCGGCATGGTGGTTGAAATCGCTCACGACTGGTCTGAAGCGATCGACAAGATGCACCGGTATCCCCATGACCTGATCCTGTTTGATCTGCGACTGCTGCAACAGGACGATCGGCATCGTCTGCAGACCCTGCGCAGTCATGACAACCTGCGCTCCGTGCCGATGATTGCCATGACAGAATACGTTGCTCCGACGGAAGCGCACCATTTCAGGGCTATGGGTATCCATGGCTATCTTGATAAACCCATTCGTTCGGAACGGCTCTATGGTTTGCTGCGTAAACTGATCTCGATACCGACTCCACCAGTTCCCGTCACCCTGCAGCTGACCGATCCAGAAACCATTGCCACCTTGGCTGTTGAAGCGGACATTGACCTCCAGTCTGCCCTGGACCATCTGGCCGGCAATCGTGAATTGCATCGACGCCTGCTGCTGCGGTTGATCGGTGATCAGGAGAATGACTCCACCAGCATTCGGTCGCAATTGCGGCATGGCGACCCGGCATCGACCCTGCGTCATCTGCATGTCATGGCTGGCTTAGCCGAACTGGTCGGTGCCATCCCGCTGCTGCGGGCGCTACAGATGCTGGAGCGGGCGTTGTCGAATGCCGACCCCATTTCGACCAACTCAGCTGCCGCTGTGGTCCTGAACCGGATCGCTACACTGTTGCAGCCATTCCAGGTTCCGGCCATAACGACAACCAATGATCTGCCTTCCTCCTCCCTGTCAACACGGCAACAACCCGCATCACAGCTCGGCACGACCATTAACACGCTGGCGGCTCATCTGCAGTACCACAGTCTGGCTTTCATGGCAGCACTGACCCAGTTACGCACCCTGTTGGCAACCAACAACCCTTCCTATGCCCTACTCCGAACCATCGAACAGCATGGCAACGACTACGAGTTTCCGGAAGCCCTGGAGGCCCTGGGGCAACTGGCCCGATTGCTGGCCATCGAGTGCCCGGTGGCACCGCACCGTCCTGTGGCAACACAACAGGCCACCTTGTTGATCGTCGACGATCAGAACAGCAACATCGACCTGTTGCGTGAAATCCTGACCGACTTTCACCTGCTGGTAGCCACGGACGGTCGTCAGGCCCTGCGGCTGGCCCAGATTGCCCCACCGCCCGACCTGATTCTGCTCGATATCATGATGCCAGTCATGAACGGTTATGAGGTCTGTCGCCGGTTAAAGCAGCAGACCGATACGGCAGCCATTCCCATCATCTTCGTCACAGCCCGCAAGGAAATCACCGACGAGACCGAGGGATTCGCTGCCGGAGGGGTCGACTACATCACCAAGCCCTTCAATCCGGAGATTATCCGTCGACGCATTCTAACTCACCTACAATTGAAACGGTCCCATGAGGAGCTGGAACAACAGGTACGGCAACGCACATCCGAACTGGAGCAGGCGCGCCGTGAAGCCGAACAGGGCCGGCAGTCAGCCGAGGCCGGTAATCGGGCCAAAAGCCATTTTCTGGCCACCATGAGCCACGAAATCCGCACACCCATGAATGCCATTCTGGGCATGGCCGATCTGCTCTGGGACAGCAGCCTCAATACCGATCAACGCAAGTTTGTGCAGATCTTTCGTTCCGCTGGCGAAAATCTGCTTGGTATCCTCAACGACGTACTGGACATTGCCAAAATTGAATCGGGTCAGCTGCTCCTGGAGCCTATCACCTTCCATCTGGCGGACGAAATAGCGGTTGTCACGGCCATGATCGCTCCTCAGGCCCGTGCCAAGGCGGTGGAACTGACCTGCACCATCCAGACTGGCATCCCCGCTGTGCTGCAGGGAGACCCAGGCCGTTTGCGACAAATTCTGCTCAACCTGTTGAGCAATGCCGTCAAATTTACTGAACGGGGCTCGATCCACTTGACAGTCGCAGCACAGCCGACCACGGACACAGCCATCCTGCCGGTTGACTTCCAGTTGGCCGATAGCGGCATTGGCATTGCACCAGACCGGTTGACTACCATTTTTGATCGTTTCGTCCAGGCCGATAGCAGCATCACCCGACGTTATGGTGGTACGGGTCTTGGTTTGGCCATCGTGAAACAACTGGTGGAAAGGATGAGCGGTAGTATTCGGGTTGAAAGTCAACTGGATCGTGGTACAACCTTCTATTGGACTATTCCGTTCGCTGTCGGACCTACCACGCCGAAGATGCCTCCGCACCAGCAAGATTCTTCCACCGCTCCATCCGAAAGAAGCTGCCGAATCCTGCTGGTTGATGATTCCGAAGATAACCGGTTACTGATTGAAGCCTATCTAAAAGGTGGGCCTTACCAGCTGCAAACCGCAGAAAATGGCGCCATCGCACTGGAACGACTGCGCCACGACCGGTTCCATCTGGTCCTGATGGACGTGCAGATGCCGGTGATGGATGGTTATAGTGCCACCCGTGCCTGGCGTCAGATTGAGCAGGAGCGTCAGCTACCGCTGCTGCCCATTATTGCCCTGACAGCCAACGCCATGCCGGAGGATATTGATCACAGTCTACAGGCAGGCTGCAGCAGCCATCTGACCAAACCGATCCGGAAAAAAGCCCTGTTGGCAGCAATTGAAAAGTACATATCATGATGCTGATTTTTTCTGGCTGGCATCCATGATGCGCTGTCGCTGCATGAACAGCACGACAGCCACAGAGGCAATGCCCAAGGTGAAGACAGCGAAAATAAGCTGGTTCCAAAGCGCGTAGGCCGCACCAGCCATAACCGGACCCAGCACCCTCCCTAGTGCACTCAACGACTGGAACAGTCCCATCATGACTCCCTGACGGTAAGCCTCGGTGTTGAGACTGACCAGACTGGAAAGACTGGGGTGGACCAGCCCGGCTCCAACAGAAACCAGTGCCAGCGCCAGAAACAATCCCGTGGACTGCTGCTCTACCACCATCAGCCACAAAATTCCGGCGGCCGTAGCCACCATGCCGGTGATAGCGGTCTTTTTCTCACCGACCCGTGCAGCCAGACGACGTACGATCAGTCCCTGCGTCACCACCATAACCACACCAATATAGGCAAACATCCAGCCAGCCGTTGGCATCGACCAAGCCAGATATTCGACACCCCATAAAGGCAGCGAAATCTCAAAACCGGCAAACAGCGTCACGAACAGACCCATTAGAATGCAGATCATCATCGCCGCCGGCATGCGCCGTACCCTCAACCACAAACGCCATGAGAGTGGATGGTGCATTGATCCAACCAAAGGAGTGTGCAGCGTCTCTGCCAGCCACAGCACTGCTGCCACAGCATTCAGCCCAGTCACGGCAGCAGCAGCCAATGGAGCCGCTTCCATACCGTAGCGGGACAGAATCCCACCCATGGCAGGGCCCAGCACAAAACCAAGGCTGAAGGCAACGCCGATCATGCCCATGGCCTGGGTACGTCGTTCCGGCGGTGTCAGATCAGCCATGGCTGCCTGGGCTGCAGCAATATTGGCCCCCATGATGCCCGCTGCTGCCCGGGCCATAAACAGCATGGTCAGCGAGTTGCCCAACCCATACATCAAGTAGGAGAGACTGGAGCCAAACAGTCCAATAATCAGCACTGGACGACGCCCGATGCGATCAGACAGGCGCCCCCACAAAGGAGTAAACAGGAACTGCATCAGAGAATAGATGGCCATCAACCAGCCAATTTCGATGGGTGAGGCGTTAAAGCGGGGATCAGCAGCGTAGAGGGGCAGCAATGGCAGCACCATACCAAAACCAAGCAGGTCGAGCAGCACGGTGACAAAAATGATGGTTGTTGAAGCCTGACGTCGCACGATAGCATCCCCTGTAGGTATTTGTTCGTATTGCAAATGAACTTATAGTAACCTATTGGTGGTCTATAAACCAGAGTACATGTGCTTTTTGGCGAAATTTGTTCAACTGCCGCCGGATCGTGACGATATAACAGACAGGATCGTGCCAATCATCCTGTCTTGCCAACGGAAGGATTTTGCTACCATGCCATCCCCCCCGGTTGCGACGATTGCAGTGGAACGTCTGATCTATGGATTGTTGCTGGCATCGCTGGCTTTGCTGACCATCCATGAAGTCAATTTCTTTTCTGGTTACTTCCTTGCCTGGATCCCGTCTGAACATTTAATTGAACTGTTTGACATCACTCTGGAGGCTAACCTGCCCACCTGGTTTTCCTCAAGCCTGTTTCTGCTGTGCGGGCTATCGGCTTGGGCAGTATCGAGAAGTGTCGCCGAACGGACTGGTCGCTGGGAACGTTGTCATGCCTGGTGTTGGCGCGTGATCGCCCTGTTCTTTCTCTATGACTGGATGGACGATTCCTCCCAGATACACGAACGGCTGGGCAGCACCATCGGGGATAGCCTGAAAACCCCTCTGGTACAGCATTTTCTCAGTTACTACTGGCATCTCCTGTTTCTGCCGATTCTGGTATCCATGGGTCTGATCCTGCTGGTGCTATGGTATCGATTGCCTAACTGGACCCTGCGCCTGCAGCTGTTGACGGGGCTCAGCTGCCTGACCTTGGCAGTGGGACTGGATTATCTGGAAGGGCTGGACTGGTTCATGGAGAACATGCGGCAATACTACGCCTCCCATGGTCTCTCGCTCTCCATCCTGCGTCATCTGCTGCGTTCCGGTGAGGAGTGGCTGGAAATGGTTGGCTGCATTTTCATCGCAGCCTCTTTTCTGGGTACGGCCAGGGAACTTTCGACAACCTTACTGCTGCGGTTGCGGTAGGTCATGCCATGATGACGATCAGGAATCATGGCATCAACAGGATCATGGGTTTCATTCTGGCGGCGTTGGCCATGGTGCCGTTGTTGTCGCTGCTGACATCCTGCCAGAGCAAAACGGAATCGTCCGAACTGGAGCGCATTCGCACCACCGGCCACTTGACTGTTCTGACACGCACCCATCCAGCTTTGCACCATGACCGACTGGACCATACCGCCGGTTTTGAGCGTGAGATGATTGTTTCTTTCGCTCATTACCTGCGCGTGACCCCCACCATTGTCCCGTTACAGGGCGAAGGAGAACAGGAACTGTTTGAGCGGTTGCGCCGTGGTGAAGCGGATATCGGAGCCATGGGCGTGACGCAGCGCCTGACGCTGGAACAGGATTTTCTTTACGGCCCGATCTATCAGAATGTTGATCAACAGGTGGTTTGTCGTCGTGGTGGCAGACAACCCGCCAACCTGCTGCAGCTGGGATCAACCAGTCTGGTGGTCATGCGTGACAGCCCTCATGAAGTGCGCCTCAGACAACTGCAGCAACTGGTGCCGGAACTCTCCTGGGTCAGTGTTGACCACCTATCGACCACGCAGCTGCTGGAGAAGGTATGGCTCGGCGAGCTGGAGTGCACCATCGCCGACTCCGATGTGGTCGCCATTCATCACCGCTACTGGCCCGAGCTGACCGTCCATTTCTCCATTGGTGCCACCCTGCCCGTCTCGTGGATACTGCCTAAAAGGTCCACGGCCTTACAACAGGAGATGCTGGCCTGGTTCGATCAGGTACGCGTCAATGGTTTTCTCGACGATCTGCAGGAACTCTATTTCGGCCACATTGACCCCGACCGTTTTGATTATGTCGATCACACCCAGTTCTTCCATCGCATCAGCGAGCGGCTGCCACTCTATCGGTCGCTGTTCCAGACTGCTGAAAAACGCCATCAGGTACCCTGGACCCTGCTGGCTGCCATGTCCTATCAGGAATCCCATTGGGATCCCAATGCCACCAGCGCCACCGGCGTGCGCGGCCTGATGATGCTGACCAACCCGACAGCACAGGATATTGGTGTCAAAAACAGGCTTGATCCGGAAGAGAGTATTCTGGGAGGAGCCAGCTATCTGGCCGATATCCTGCGACAACTGCCAGAAGAAATCCGCGAACCAGACCGCACCTGGATTGCCATGGCCGCCTACAATGTCGGCTTCGGACATCTGCAGGATGCACGCGAGCTGGCCATCCAGCAGGGCAAGAATCCCAATGTCTGGCGCGAGCTGAAGACGGTCCTGCCGCTGTTGTCCGTGGAAAAATATTACAAGGCCCTGTCGCGCGGGCAGGCCCGTGGTATGGAGCCAGTGCGCTACGTGCAGATGATTCGCCACTATCACGACCTGTTGATCCGTCATGAGGAGCTCAGACAGGCCCCCAAAACACGCCAGAATACCGTTCCTATACCTCTGCCAGGAGTCAAGTCGCCCAGCTCTGCTGCGGCATTTCCGGTACCGGGTGGCGCAAGGCGCCATAGATCATCCCAAGCCATAGCATGCCATCCAGCATCAAGCCGGCGCCCGCAACGATCATGACCAGCGGCCATCCGGTTACGACACCAACCATCATAATCACAACAACGCCCTGATGACCATAGTAATGCCAGAGGCCGAGTCGTTCCGCTACCAAATCATCCATCATCGGTACCGACTCCACCAAGCCCACCAGTCGGCTGAAGCGGTGAAACCAGACCAGAAATGGCACAATCTTGTACAGCATGGCCAGAATGACCGAGGTGACAAATCCCAGCGTGAACAGCACACCAAACAGAAAACGACTCACGACATCGTCGGGCCACAAAGGCCAGCAGGCCAGCAACAACAACGCCGTGCCGGCGTAAAACAGACCTGCTCGCCAGAAACGGATGGAAACATCGTTGATCTTGCGTTTACGCTGTTCCCAAACGGTCTGCAGGGTGCGCCCATACAGTGACAATCCGATCACACCAGGCAGAGCAGCACACCACAGCCAGAGAGGCTGCTCCGGACCAGCCCACCACAAAGCCAGCGGCAACAGCAGCAGCGAGGTGGTCCAGCCCAGCAGGGCCCGATGTGCTACCGCTACCGGATAGGCTGGCATGACATAAAACATCGGTAACACCTGCAGCGACACGCCCAGAATTAGCGTGGTCACCCAACCCAGCAGGGCCACTACCAGATGAATACCAACCATGGTGGCACGGTCCAGATCAAAAAAACCATGAGCATATTCACCCAGAAACAGCGCCCCCAAGGCCAGTGTCACCGCCAGGGATGCCAAGGCAATCCGTTTGGCAGCGATGGTCGGATGGCGTACCGGTGAGCGCCACAAGGCGTAACCGGTCTGCAGCAGGAACAGCCCCAAGGCTAGCCCTAGCCCGGCCGATGCCAGCAGCATCAGCCAGCGATGCCAACCCACTCCAATAGCCAGAAACAGACTGATAACACCAACAGCCAGCGACCCATGCACCCACGGGGCCAGAAACAGGGCCGGCATCGGCAGACCCGCCAGTACCGGGATCATCTGGTACATGGCACCGAACATGGTCATGGTGATCCAGC